>JAFQLP010000029.1 GCA_017414565.1 Lentisphaeria bacterium
AATCGGCAGAGCCGGAACAAGTATCGGAGCCAACATCCACGAAGCGCAATATGCTCACGGGAAAGCTGATTTTGTTTCAAAACTGCAAATTGCCTTGAAAGAAGCCAATGAAACAAGCTACTGGTTGTTGCTATTGCGAAAAACAAATATCCTTTCTTCTGCAGAATATGATCGGTTGGAAACTCTCTGCCGGGAAATCAGAATAACTCTGATCGCCTCAATCAACACCACTAAACAGAATCTTAAATAACTCATTGCGGCACAGCCCGGCCGTAAAGAGCGGAACGCATCAAGGGCTGTCGCGCCGTAGTGAAACGGAGGCGGACAAAACCGCCAGGGCTTGGCAAGCCGGAAGGTTTGCTATCCGTAGATTTTTTTTGCCTTTTTTCCGGACATCTGAAAAAAACGTTACATAAAAATCAAGACTGACATTGCAAATAAATTTGCTGTCAGTCTTTTTTTTTATATTATCATTGAATTCCCTTTATCATTTGTTCTATTTTCTGATACTGGTTGTGAAGGCGCATGATCTGCTCAAAAGCTTCTGAAGCTTCCTTAGTCATTTCTTCGGATTCTTCAATCAGTTTTTCAAGTTCTGCCTGCTTTTCAACAAGTTCTTTCTGCAAATCCGCCCATTCCTGCTTTTCTTTGTCTGTCATCATTGAATTTTCCTTTATCATTTGTTCTGTTTTCTGATACCGGTTGAAAGGAGCCTGACTGGTATTCATCAAAGCTCCGGCACAATGCGGCTGCGGACAGAATTATTTTTACAGGCTTCCTCCACATTCAGGACAAAATTTTGAGCCGACAGCAATCATCTGCTTACAATGTGGACAAGTTGGCGTATTATATTTTTTTCTCAACATAGCCACATAAACCACGGCAGGGATAGTAACTCTTGTCGCTGGACCGGCTATGTCAATAGCAGTCCATATGCCCGTTATGAACCAACCAATCGGACCGGTTAAAATAGACATAAGTTTAGTCAATCCGGCATTTGCTCCCAAACGTAAACCATGCCCCAACACTGCTTTGACGATCGCATTGGCAATAATCACGGTCAGCTGATAAGACTTGAAACCTCCCATTCTGAAAATCGTAATAAACGCAGTTGTTAAAGCTGGACCGGTTATAGAATAATTTTTGCCTTCGCCTATTTCTTTTAACAAATCCTGTTTTTCGCTTTCACTCATTTTTTCCAATGCTTGAGTCAAAACGGTTTCGAGAATAGCGTCTTCAACTTTTTCAATGGAAGCGTTTTTATTATAAGGAGCTTCCAGTTTGTCAGCAACATCACAAACAATCTCTTTATATTCCGGACCTTTGCCGCCGCGAAACATATTGGCAAATGTATTTCCGCCAAAAGCTCTGATTTCAGATGCTATAACACCTACATATTTTTTATGATCTGGTTGGTACTTTTTATACAACTCATCGCAGTCCAAAGCGTTGGTCATTGCATTGGTGATTATTTCTACCAAATACTGCAAGTCATCATTGTTTGCTTTTTCAAGCACCGGATTCAAAGAAAAATCATACGACATGTTTTGATACCTTTCTCAATATAAATCAGTTTTCAATAGTTTTGCCACATTCCGGACAAAATTTTGAACCAGCAGCGATCATTTGATTACAATGCGGACAAAACGGCATGTTATATTTCTTTCTCAACATTGCCACATAAATAACGGCAGGAACAGTAACACGTGTTGCGGGACCAGCAATATCATAGAGCGTCCAAGCAGTTGACAATGCCAACGCAAACGGACCAGTTGCGAGTTTTGCAATATTTATAGTCGTGATAGCACCGATCAAGCCCAAACTTCTACCCAAAACAATTTTTGTTATAGCATTTACGATATGAAGAACGAGAAGATATGATTTAATGCCACCAGCACGAAAAATCGCGATAAGTACGGTTGTCAAGGCTGGACCGGTAATAGAATAATTTTTCCCATCTCCAACTTCTTTGAGCAACTCCTGCTTTTCACTTTCGCTCATTTTTTCAAATGCTTGAGTCAATACGGTTTCCAAGATAGAATTTTCTATTTTTTCAATGTCACTGTCTTTATTGAATGGTGCCTTCAACTTATCAGCAACATCACAAACGATTTCTTTGTATTCCGGTCCTTTACCTCCGCGAAACATATTGGCCAATGTATTTCCGCCAAAAGCCCTGAGTTCATCAGCAATTAAATTGACATATTTTTTATGATCAGGGCAGTGCTGTTTATACAGACCTTCTTTTTCCAGAGAATTGGTTCTTGCATTGGTAATAACATCGACCAAATACTGCAGGTCTTCATTAGTTGCTTTTTCAAGTACCGGATTAAGATTGTTGTCCATTTCCATTTTTGTTTCCTTTTGTTAAATTATAAAAATTGGGGATATTGAAAAAAGTGTTTTGCTATGACTCCTTATTTTAACCAAATAAAAAAACGTACCCCGTTTACATGACTCTGGAGGTACGCCAATACCCGTAAAACCCATGCAGACAGAGTACGTCTGTGTGTATACACAAACGCCCCCTTCAAGCAAGCGGTTTTACTCGTTCTTTTTGGCGTTTTCCAGAGTAACCGTCTTGAAAGACCGTTATTTGATTTTTATGTCGTTTTGATTACAGTTGTTCTATATCTTCACCTTTCAATTTTGGTTGATTGGTCTTAATTTAGCACTGCAGCCGGCAAAAATCAAACCCACAGCTCTGTTTGTCAAATTCACTGCGGGCGGCGGCGATTTTGTCATTCAGTCCGGGGACATTGCTGTAGCGGCTCCGGAAATCCTGAAGTTTCTGATCGGCGGCACGCTTGCCGCGGCGATTTCCTTTTCGATTTGACTATTCGCCGCCCGCGCGGTCAGCAATTCGGCATTCCAATAAACCGGCGCATGTCGCGTTCTCCCATCGTATCAGCCTGATGTGCCCGGATGCCGGAATGTTTTCAGCAGGACCGCCACAGCGATACCGCATCGGCAAAAGCATCGCGCCGCGAGAAATCCGGTCGGTCATCCGCCCCCAGCGAGGGACAGATCCAGGCACCTTCTTCAAATTCGTTCCAGGCAAAGACCAGTACATGCCCCGGCACACATTGCGAACGGTTCCGGCTGACCCAGTCTTTGAATCTCTGCGCCCCGGTCAGCAGTTGTTCGCGCGTGCAGGGCGGCGCATACGGCCCTTCGGGATACGCAACCCACGGTACGGGATTCAACACCCGCGGCCCGGGGTCCCAGCCCACGGAAAAATGCGGCACACACGGCCAGCCGTAACGGAGCCGATCTTCATTCTGGGCGATGTTGGCGGCGTTGAAATCTTCCCAGGTGGAGGTTTCGGCAAGACAGGCGTAGGCACAGACCGCCTGAACGATATCGGCATCATCGGGGGTCAGTTCGGAACAGGAGGTCAACAGCACCGCATAGGGTTCCGGTTGGCCCGCTTCGCGGCAGAGCTGGCGGAGCCGGACGATCAGATCGCGCCATTTGCCCGGAAAAAGCCAGACCAGCGGCCGCCCGTCGATTTTTTCATAACCGGGATCGTTCATGGTTCGGATCAGTTCCTGCAGTTCCGTATCGCTGTACGGATGGCTGGTGATCAGGATGGCGCAATAATGCAGTTGTTCCCGCAGGGGGCTTTGCAGATGCAGCCGCCGGGCGTACACCAGTTCTGCCACATGCGCATCGACCGTGGCGGCCATATCGTCCACCAGATGTTCCGATTTGGGTTCGCTGTCGTACCAGCAGTAGGCAAAATAATCGATGCCCGCTTCGATGGCATAGCGCATTTCCGTTTCATATTCCGCCACGGTCCGCGTGTGGTATTCGATCTGATCCGGTGCGGTGCGGTGGGCGTAATACGGGGTCCGGTCACGGTATTTTTCCGGACTCAACGAGCGCGCGGCATAACGGCCGAAGAATGTGTTCATCGGCAGACTGCAGTCCCAGTTCACTACGCCGACCCGGGAGATCAGCGGATTCTCTTTTTCAGCAGGATGGTTTGTCATTTTGTGTGATTTCCATGTATGGGTTGCATTGCGTTGAGCCGGTGTTATTTCCGCCAGCCGCGGACACCGAAGATGCCTTTCCACGGATTGAGTTCGGCGGAGAAGTCGCATTCGGTGATGAGATCGGCCATATTGTCGCGCCACGCGCGTAGCACCCGCGGATCGCGGGAATAATCATCCATGCCCTTCACGAGCGTTTCCGGCACGACGAGCGCCGCTTCCGCCTCTTTCAGCCAGGCAGCCTCGGCCTCGGAAAGGGCTTCTTTGGCCTTGACCCGCCGGACGGCTTCTTCCAGAATGCAGCAGTACGCGTAATCCTCCTGACCGTCGCGGTAATTTTCGAGACGGATGGAGGGCAGGGGATTGCCATTGCTGTCGCAGTAGAAGAGGGAGCCGTCACCGTGATAAGTGGTCCACGAAACCGGATTCCAGCCGGTGAACGGTCCGGCGGAGCAGTCGATGCCTTTGTTGTCGTTCCAGATGGAGGTGTGGTAGTAGAGGAAGCCGTCGGGCCGGAATTTGGCCGTCTGCGCCCCCATAAGGATGCGCGATTCGATGGCGTCGCTTTCGACGAACCAGTTGGTGAACGGCGGATACGGCACACAGCAGATGTACCACCAGACATATTTGCCGACGGTCCGTGCGATGGCGATTTTTTCGGTGTTTTTCTGATAATTGGGCGTGTAAGGACACCAGGCATCGATCGTTTTAACGACCGATTGGGCTCCGTAGGAGTCATCATAACTGGTGGTCATCAGAAGGACGCCGGGGAACTCTTTGCGGAGTGCCTGGGCACAGCGTTCCAGGAACGGGAACTGATCTTTGGTGCGTTCATCGAAGCCGTAGATATAGGCATATTCAAGGAGGCCGAGTTCCTTGGCTTTTTCGTAGGCAGGGCGGATGCGTTCGATGGTAGCCTTCATTTTGGTTTCAAAATCTTTTTCATTGATACCGTCATTGAAGACGTTGCCGAGGTTGAACGCGGTGAGGCGGCCCTGCCGGTGGAGCCGTTCGATGATCTCGAAATCCGGCGGCTCCTGACGGTAGAGATGGTCGTAGTCGATCAGGTAATCCGCGAGGAAATCGGAATATTTGAACTTCATGGTGTCATAGTCTTCTTTGACACTGCACTGTTTTGGGTTGTAACCGAATGTGATGGCCGTCGGCAGCGGCGTGTGCCGGGGAACGCTGAAGTCGCGGACCTTGACCCGGAGATCGAGTGTCACCGGCTCGATGCCGTCGGCGCGGACGGTGAGCGTGCCGTTGTAGATCCCGGCGGCCTGTTTGCTGCCGGCGTGGAACCGGAGCCAGAATGTTTGGAGATTTTCCGGTTTGATGCTGACCGGCGGGCAGTCGCGGAGGATGGGATCGGGCCACCAGCCGACATAGGAGACCGGGTAGGGCGGCCGCTTGACGGTCTGGACAAAACCGACTGCATCGGTCGCGGCACTTTCAAGCGTGTTGCCGTTCCGGTCCTTCAGCGGACTGACGGTGACGGCGACATTTTTGAGTTCATTGCCGGTGCGCGGCATGACGGCGATCTGGACGCTTTCCCATTCGTTGCGGGCCAGCGACATGTCAATGTTTTTGACGACCTCCACCTCAAACGGCATATCCTGCGGATGGAGTTTGTGCATGGAACTGGCCGCGCCAACGAGCATATCCGGGTTTTTGAAGCCCGCGAGGATGCTGTCCTGATGGAATTGGAGGACCGACTGCAGCCGCTTGATCTGGGGCATATCGGCAAGGATTTTACGGAGGAGGCTGGATTGATTCAGGGAGAGTTTTTCGGCGGCGAACTGTTTTTCGAGATCCGCGATCTGTTTGTCAAATTCACGGCGGGCGGCGGCGATTTTGTCATTCAGTCCGGGGACATTGCTGTAGCGGCTCCGGAAATCCTGAAGTTTCTGATCGGCGGCCGCTTTGGCCGCGGCTACGGCCTGTTTGTTGAAAGTATCAAGCGTGGGGCGGAACGATTCCGGGAGATCCGGGGCGGCTTCGCCACGTTTGAGCAGGAAGGCCGAGGTGATGAAAAGTTCCATATCCGCCGCTGGCTTGTCGGTGTAAAGATAGACCCGGGAAATTTGGGTGCGGTCCACGATGCTGGGGAAGCCGGAGCCGGAGATCGTGATCACGCAGCGGGTGATATGATAACCCTCGATGGTGAAAGTTTGGGTAAGTCCCTGCGGAAGCGGGATATTGGAGTCGGAAATAAAAAGGGAAAGCCGCTGCGGTTCGGGGTTCGGGTTGACAACATCGATGATCAGCCGGTTGTGCTGCGACCAGTCGGCAACGACCGGTTTGCCCTGACAGGAGGGCCGGGCGACCATATTCATCTGCCAGTTCGGGATTTTGAACCGGAGCGTACCGGCGTGGACCGTGGCATAGTCTTTGCCGGCGGCCAGCGGTGCCAGCGGCTGGCTGGTGATTTTCCAGTTTTTGAAGTCATCCGCCGTGTTGAAAAGGAATACATGTTCCAGCGCGGCAACGGTCAGCCCGACGCTCAATGAACACAGCAAAAGGAGGATGGCGACAATTCGGTTCATTATTTTTTCTTCCTTGCCGGTTGTATGGTTTCTCTACGATTTCGGGAAAAATAGCACATGGACAAAAGTTTTTCAAGTAACCGGTCCTATTTTTGATAAGATTTCCCCGTGCGGGCCCGTGCGACGGGCTGCGGAATATGGCTATTGCTCCGTTGTCGCAATAGCAGGGCTAGTGTCAGGCGGCGCGGCCGCTTCGGAATATCGCGGGCTTCCGTTGGTCGGCCCGTGCGACGGCCGAGTGTCGGCCTCAAAATGTCGCGCCCGCCTCGTTGGGCGGGCTTGATCGGAGGGAGAGCCGAGTGTCGGCCTCAAAATGTCGCGCCCGCCTCGTTGGTCGGCCCGTGCGGCGGCCGAGTGTCGGCCTCAAAATGTCGCGCCCGCCTCGTTGGGCGACCCGTGCGACGGGCTGCGGAATATGGCTATTGCTCCGTTGTCGCAATAGCAGGGCCTAGTGTCAGGCGGCGCGGCCGCTTCGGAATATCGCGGGCTTCCGTTGGTCGGCCCGTGCGGCCGAGTG
>JAFQLP010000030.1 GCA_017414565.1 Lentisphaeria bacterium
AAGAAAAGAAAAGTTTCATTCTGAAATTCATGCTGAATTTATCCCGACTATTCAGCAAACAATTCAGATGATAAACAGTTGGCTTGAGTATAAAAACTCCTTGCCTTGCCCGAATGATAGAACAAGAAGCATCAAAAAAATGCTTGATAGTATTGAGCGACAAGAAATAAACCCTAGAGAGTTAGACGATTTAATGATGGCTCAAGAGATCAAAACAATTACAAGTCAAGGGATAAGATTTTTGAAAGCAGATTATTACAACGACGCACTTTATGGCTTGAGACAAAAGGTGATAATAAAGTATAGTTTATTCAATTTAAACTATATCAATGTTTATACAACCAGTGGCAAGTTTTTATGCAGAGCAGATAGAATAACTCTCACCCATCCTCTTGCACACTATATGGGCGAAATTAAGGATATTGAGGATTATAAGCAGAAAATCCAAAAACAAAAACAGCTTAAAAATAGGACAATAAAAGCTTGTAAGGAGTTTTTAAATATTGAAGATTTAGAGATTCTTGAATATGAGATGGATAAAACTGAAAAGGTCCAATTACCTCCGCCAAATATTCCAAAACTCAATTCTAAAAAAGAAATATCCTTACTTACTCTCAATTGTTCAAAATTTGATTACATTAAAACAACCTTTGAACACTATTTTAACAGGCAGTGAACAAGAAAAGAAATCCCTAAAACGTAAAATTAGAAAAGATTTTTATAAAATAAAACAAGAAATGGGATTAGAAAATTACAAGCTGAATGATTTAGGATATTGTAATAAAATTGACAATTAGATAAAAATAATATATTATTAGGTCATATTAGGTCTAATTGGGTACAAATATGTTAGAAAATATAGATATCAAAATTAATAATCAAATGCTTTCAATAATCTCTGAAATTGATGAGTTCAAAGGTTCTTGGAAATTATTAGGCAAAATGGCTCCTGAAAAATTAAGAGCATTAAAAAAAGTTGCAACAATTGAAAGTGTGGGGTCTTCAAACCGTATTGAAGGTGGGCCGCGCATCAGCCCCGCCACGATGACCGCCGCCGAAAACGCCCCGCAAACTTCCCGCAGACGCCCCATGCCGCCGCCCAACCCGGAACCGATCTTCAGCGCCGTATCCCGGTCGATCCCCGCTTCATCCGCAAATGCCGCCAATACCGCCTGGGCACAATTGGCCCCATTCAAAAAATTTTCCCGTGCCTGTTTCGCGCGATCCATTCCCGCCCCCTATTCCAATTCAGAGGCATTGACGATCTTGCCGGTATCGATCACCTTGGAACGCCGCTGGAAGGTCGGATAATCCAGATCTTCGTGTTCCCAGATCACCTGGGTGGTGTTTTCCATAGCCCCCTTGCTCATGGTATTCAACGGCAATGTGGGCTGTTCAAAATCCAACGCCAACTGCCCCGTATCCGGCATGGCCGCCCGCCGCCGCGCCGTACTCTTACGGATCGGCAGCCGGTCCTCCGGCGCCGTCACGATATCATCAAACCGGACCGCCACCGCACAAAGTTGGATCCGCCCCGCAAAAGCCGGTTCCACCGATGCCCCGGTGATGATACGCGCTTCGCTGCCGACATAGCCGGATGCCAGTTCCAGCAGCCGTTTGGTTTCGCCGATCGACAACTCCGGCCCGCCGATCAGCGACAACAGCACCGCATCGGCCCCCGACAATTTATCCGGCCCGCCCAGCAGCGGCGATTGCAGCAACTGCTCCAGTGCAGCCTGACTGCGTTCACCCGGGTCCCCGCACGAAGAGATCCCCACACCGATACTGCAATAACTTTTGCGGTGCCGCAACAGCGAAACCAGATCACCGAAATCCGGTGCCAGCAGATTTCCCTGTCCCAGAATGGCCGTAAGAGCCAACGCCGTACCGGCCAATTCCCGGTCCGCCATGGCAAATGCCTCCGCCAGCGGCGTGGTCCCCGGCAGAACCGAAAACAGCAGGTCATTCGGCAGGGTCAATACCGCATCGGCAATATCCAGTAATTCATGCTGCAACGCGTTTTCCGCAATGCGCCGCTTGCTGTGGCCTTCGAGGGTGAATGGCATGGTCAGCAGAAAAACCGTCGGCACTTCGCATTTGCGGCAGACACTCAACAACACCCCCGCACCGCCGGTGGCCGTACCGCCACCCAATGCGCCGGTCACCAACAGCAATTTGGTGCCCCCGAGCCATTTTTCCAGTTTTTTCCGTTCCCGGGCCAAAGCCCCCTGACCGGCCAGCACATCGCCGCCGCACCCCATGCCGCCGCGCCATTCGGCCGCCGCCAGCAA
This sequence comes from Lentisphaeria bacterium, assembly GCA_017414565.1. Classification (GTDB taxonomy): domain Bacteria; phylum Verrucomicrobiota; class Lentisphaeria; order Victivallales; family Victivallaceae; genus RGIG1931. The sequence continues at coordinate 2,292 of JAFQLP010000030.1, forward strand.
CCGGTCCGACTCCGGCAATCCGGTTTTTTCCAACGCGGCAGAATCCGTATCGACCGCCAACAGCCGCACCCGGCCCTCCGGGATCATCCGTTTGAGTGCCGCCACGGTCCGCCCGCCGGCACCGCCAAGCCCGAGTACCGTTACCGGGGAAACGGGAAATTCTGTAACCGCCATATCTTCACCCTGTTCCTTGATGCTCATAAATCTTTTTCCGGTATGCCGGACGGGACCCGCATAAAAAAATCCGCCGGTACACCTTGCTTTTTCCAAATCGCAACATACAGTATTGTTGAAAAATATAGCGAGTGGATTGAATATTTCAATCTTTTTTTCGGAGAATTACGAAGGTATGCTGTGCGACATCTGTCAGAAAAGGGAGGCCACGATCCATATCAAGGGGATCATCGGCAACCTGCAAAAGACCTTGAATCTCTGCGCGGAATGTGCCGCTGAACAGGAAAAAACCGCCGGAATCAATTTCGGTTCCCTCAATCTGGCGGAAATGCTGATGCATTTGAACCCATCCGCCGCCAAGCCGCACCCGGCCGCCCCCGAACCGGTTTGTCCCCATTGCGGCTGGTCCGGCGAAAAATTGCGGAAATCCGGCGGCAAACTCGGTTGCGCCGACTGTTACCGCACCTTTGCCGAATTGCTGGCTCCTCTGCTGAAACAGGTCCAGCAGGGCGATCACCATGTCGGCAAACACCCCGGCGTACCCACCGCCGGTCACGCCGCCGCTCTGTTGGCCGAAATCGCCCGCTGCCGCAGTCAGATGGATGCCATGATCCGGGCCGAAAATTACGAAGAAGCCGCCGCGCTCCGCGACCGCATCCGCGAATTGCAATCCGAACTTGACCGGGAGCAGCACCATGAATGAAGCGGTGGCACGACTGTTGCAGAATCCGGTCAGTTTTCTGGCCGATGCGCCGTCTGACGACGAAATTTCCATCAGCACCCGGGTCCGGCTGGCACGGAATCTGGCGGATTTTCCGTTTCCCACCGCCGCCACGCCAGCCCAGGCGGCGGCAGTCCGCGAAGCCGTGGAACGGGCGATCCGCGAAACCGCCCCATTCGATACCGGCGCATTGTTCCTGCCCATCCGCGATTTGACGGATAACGAAAAAGATTTGCTTTTTGAACGGCATCTCGCCAGCCGCGAACTGTTGACCGACCGCACCGGCGAAGGCGCGCTGATCGTTGCCGATGATGAACGCGACTCCATTATGGTCAACGAAGAAGACCATCTCCGGCTGCAGGCCATCGGTCCCGGCTGCCGGCTGGATGAAGTCTATGCCGCGGTTGACCGGCTGGAGAACCGTCTGGCGGCTCAACTGCCTTTTGCCTACGACGAAAAACTCGGCTGTCTGACCAGTTGCCCCACCAATGTCGGGACCGGGATGCGGGCTTCGGTCATGCTGCATCTGCCGGGGCTGGTGATCTCCAATCAGATCACGGCGGTCCGGCACGGCATCAGCCACCTGCACTGCACGGTACGCGGTGTTTTCGGCGAAGGCAGCGACAACCGCGGCAATCTTTTCCAGATCTCCAATCAGAGCACGCTGGGCCTGACCGAACAGGAGATCCTGATCCGGCTCGGCGATGTCATCCGGCAGGTGATCGAACATGAACGCATCACCCGGGCGCAACTGCTGGAGAAAAACCGTCACGCCATTTTCGATTATATCGGCCGGTCCTACGGTATGCTGCGTTATGCCTACCGCCTGTCTGTGGAAGATGCGCTGAATGCGCTTTCCGGACTGCGGTTGAGCGTGGATCTCGGCATGTTCCGGTCGGTGGACCGGCATTTGGTGAACGATCTTTTTCTGCACACCCATCCGGCCCATCTGCAACAGTACGCCGGTTGCGAACTGACACCCGGTGAAGCCGATATCCGCCGGGCGGAATTTTTCCGGGAACGCCTGCGGACGGCGGCTTTGCCATGAATCCCGGCCGGGACCGGACAAACTGTTGAAAAAAAACGGATGCGGAGTATATTTATCCGTATTTGAATTTGTGGTATATACCCCAACAACAGGAATCCGGTATGTTTGTCAAACGCTTTTTTCCCCGGAGTGCCGCCGGCGGGGCTTATCTGGCTTTGCTGGTGCTGCTCATTGTCTGTTCGGTATCGAGTCCGAGTTTCCGGCAGTGGCAAAATCTTCTGAATATCACCCGGCAGGTTTCGTACAGCGGGATCATCGCGCTGGGAATGACGCTGGTCATCATCGGCGGCGGGATCGATCTTTCGGTGGGATCACTGCTGGCCCTGACCGGCTGTCTTTCGATCATCACCATGAATGCCTGTCCGGATCCGGCGTGGGGGCTGGCCGCCGCCTTTGCCGTGGCCCTGCTGGCAGGTGCCGCCGGTGGTGCCGTCAACGGCACGCTGGTGACACTGGGCCGCATCCCGCCTTTTATCGCCACGCTCGGGACCTACTCGATCTTCCGCTCGCTGGCACTCTATACCGCCGATGCGGGACTGCTCAGCACCGCCAATCCGTGTTTCCGGGCTCTGGGCCGCGCCACGGTGGCGGGCATCCCGCTGCCGACCATTGCGCTGGTGGTACTGACGGGCGTTTTTGCTCTGCTGCTTGACCGCACAGCTTACGGCCGTCATCTCTGCGCGGCCGGGGCCAATGACAAAGTCGCCCGGTACGCGGCGATCCGGACCGGCCGGGTCCGTTTCTTCAGTTATCTGGCCATCGGAGCAACTGTCGGCTTGAGTGCGCTGCTGCTCGGGGCGCGGCTCAATTCGATCAGTTCCACCAATGCCGGGCTGGCTTATGAATTGGATGCCATTGCGGCGGTCATCATCGGCGGCACGGCCATGTCCGGCGGCCGGGGATCGTTGTGGGGCACGCTGGCGGGGGTGGCGATCCTGGGGATCGTTTCCAACATTCTGGACATGTGGGGCGTTTCGGTGAATTTGCAGGGCACGGTCAAAGGTCTGGTGATCATTGCCGCCGTACTGATCCAGCGCAAGGAGGCCGCCGCATGATGGAGTGGAAACAACTGATTTCGCCGCACCGGGTCGGGCGGCGGCGCGATGAACCGGCGGGGCTGACACCGGAACGGTCGCCGTTCCAGCGGGATTTTGACCGGATCGTATTTTCTTCCGCATTCCGGCGGATGCAGGACAAAACGCAGGTGTTCCCGCTCTCCGGCAACGATTATGTCCGCACCCGTCTGACCCATTCGCTGGAAACGGCCTCCATCGGTCGGTCGCTTGGCTCGACGGCGGGGGTTTTTCTCTGTCAGAATTTCGATACCGGCGGGGCGCATCCCAGCGATTTCGGCGCGATCGTAGCGGCGGCGGCGCTGGCGCACGACATCGGCAATCCGCCGCTGGGACACGGCGGCGAAGAATCGATCCGCGACTGGTTTCTGTGTTCGGATTCCGCCCGTCCGCTGCAGCAGCAGATGACCGCGGCGGACTGGGAGGATCTGATCCGTTACGAAGGCAACGCCCAGGGATTCCGGGTGTTGTGCAAACTGCAAATGCCGGATCAGCCCGGCGGGATGCAGTTGACCTGTGCCACGCTGGGGGCTTTTGCCAAATACCCGCGCGCCTCGCTGACGGACACGCCGCCGCCGGGAGTCGCCGGCAAAAAGTTCAATTTTTTTCAGGCCGACCGGGAATTGTTCCGCGAAGTGGCGGAATCGACCGGTATGATCGCCTGCGGTCAGGACAGTTACTGCCGTCATCCGCTGGCGTATCTGGTGGAAGCGGCCGATGACATTGCCTACCGGATCGTCGATTTTGAAGACGGCCACATGGCGGGGGTGATCCCCTATCCGGATCTGGAAGCCGCGTTTCTGGAGATCATCAACGAAGACTGGGTGGCGGATTACCTGAAAAAGCTCCAACTGCCGGCCCGCCGGGCGGAATTTCTGCGTGCCCAGGCCGTCGGCGTGCTGGTGCGGCAATCGACCGAAGTCTTTGCGGAGCGGCAGGAGGAGATCCTGCGCGGCAGCATGACCGGTTCGCTGATCGAACAGATCCCGGCGGCGGAGACCCTCAAAAAGATCCAGCAGCGCAGCGTGCATTCCATCTATCACGCGCCCCAGGTGGCTTCGGTGATCGCTGCCGGTTTTGAACTGCTGTCGGGGATGCTGGAAATTTTTGTTCCCGCCGTGCATGAGATCGCCATGGAACGGAGCGGCCGGGGCAAAGCCTCCTACCGCGCCCACCGTATTTTCCACATCATCCCGCCGCATTTTGCGCCGGTCGATCAGGATCACTGGCAGCAAAGTGCCTATCTGCGGACCCTGCACATTCTGGACTACCTGGCGGGCATGACCGACTCCTATGCGGTCAATCTCTACAAAAAACTGAAAGGGATCTCGCTCTGATGCCGGAACTGCCTGAAGTGGAAACCGTCCGCCGCGCGCTTGCCCGACTGCTGCCGGGGCGCACGATCTGCGGTGTCGAGGTGTTTTCGCCCGCCATGCGGAATCCGTTGACACCGGTGGCGGAAGCCCGGCTGGAGGGGTGCCGCATCGAAGCGGTCCGCCGCCGCGGGCGTTACCTGGTGATCGACCTGCATGACCGGCGGCAGCTGCTGGCCCATCTCGGCATGAGCGGCGTGATCCGGGTGGAGCCGCCGACGGTCCCCCGCCGGAAACACGAACATCTTTTTCTGCATCTTTCGGGCGATCTGGTGTTCCGGTTTGAATGTCCCCGCCGGTTCAGCATGTTCAAAGAGACCCGTCCGGCGGCAGACACCTGGCCGGAGGAATTGCAGTCGCTGGGGGTGGAACCGTTTGCCTGTGAATTTTCCGGCGACTATCTTTTCCGGGCCTCCCGGGGCCGCCGGACACCGGTCAAGACATTTCTGATGGACAATGCTGTTGTCACCGGCATCGGCAATATTTACGCGGCGGAAACCCTGTTTGAAGCCATGATCCGTCCCACCCGGCTGGCGGCGGGGCTGACCCGGCGCGAATGTCAACGGCTGGCCGATGCGGCCCGGTCGGTGCTGACCCGGGCGATCGCGGCCGGCGGGACCACCATTCACGATTACCGGCAGGTGGATGGTTCGCAGGGGCGTTTTGTGCAGGAATTGCAGGTCTACGGACGGGCCGGGGCGGTCTGCCGCCGTTGCGGCGGCAGAATCGAACAGCAGCGGATCGCCGGGCGCAGTACCTATTTCTGCCCGGGATGCCAGAAACGGAGTCAGATATGAAATTTGCGTTTGCGCTTTTCCGTTATTATCCATTCGGCGGACTGCAGGGAGATACACTGCGGATCGCCGCCGAAGCGTTGCGCCGCGGCCATGAAGTCACCCTGTACACCACCGAATGGCGCGGAGCGGAACCGCCGCCGGGCCTGCAACTGCGGATCATACCCCGCCGCGGCTGGTGCAATCATGTACGGATACGCAACTACGCGGCTGATTTTGCGGCGGCGACAGCGGCGGCGGATTACGATCTGAAAGTCGCTTTTGACCGGATCCCCGGCTGCGGATTGTATTTTGCCGCGGACAACTGCCGGGCGGCCAAATTGCTGGAACGGTTTGCCCCGTGGTTCCTCCGCTGTCATCCGCGATACCGTCAGATCCTGATGCTGGAACGCGCCGTCCTGACCGATCCAGCGACCCATATCGCCTGCATCGCCGAACGGCAGATTGCCGATTATCAGCGGATCTATCAGGTCCCGGATGAAAGGCTGTCGCTGCTGCCGCCGGGGATCCATCCCGCGTTTCAACCGGTTGCGGACCGCCGCATCCCGGCCGCGGAGATCCGTCGGCAGTGCGGCTGGTCCGATGATGCGATCGTGCTGATCCAGATCGGCCTGGGTGTCCGCAAAGGCACCGCCACCTTGCTGAAAGCCCTTCAGACGGTAAAACAGCAGGGCACGCCGCGCCCGGTCCATGCCCTGCTGGTCGGATCGGATCACCGGAACCGCATGGCCGCACTGGCTGCCAAACTCGGATTGACGGCAGAAACCTGTTTTACCGGTCCGCGTAACGATGTGCCGCAATTGCTGGCGGCGGCGGATCTGATGGTCCATGCCTCCCAGGACGAAGCCGCGGGCAATGTACTGGTGGAAAGCATTGCCTGCGGGACCCCGGTCATCGCCTCGGCGGTTTGCGGTTTTGCCCCCATCGTCAAACGGTGCGGCGGCGAAATCCTGCCGGATTGCGACGATTGGCAGACGCTGGCCGCGATGATCCGGGCCTTTGCCGATGCGCCGGAACGATTCCGTCAGCGGTTGGCGGAACAGGCCGATTGCCGGGATTTTTACCGGCGGCCGGAAGTCTTCTGCGACCGGATGGAACATCTGGCCGTCAGCCGTCAATCGGGATCGTAAGCACTCCCGTCATCGGAAAGATACCCCAGCGGGGCATCGTATTGGAGGCGCGCCCGGTAAATGGTGCGGGTGATCTCCGCGTGACCGTCCACGTAACTGTTGCCGGCACCGCCGCTGTGACGGTAATGCGACCAGCTGGTGTATGACACCGAATCCGGCTGGTAAATAAAATAGGTTGGGATCAGGGGATTGCCGCTGCCGCCATTTATGGTGATCGCATCTCCGGTCAGCACGACTTGCGCCGGATTCCGGACCCGCGAAAGCCGCATTCCGGAAAGCGGCGAACTCAAGTCGCTCCGCCGGAACGACAACCGGAAATTGTATCCGTAACCGCAAAACGGAGCCGTCCAGCGGCGGTTGTACTCCACATCGCCCACCCCCGCCAGACCGGGACACGAATAGACTTTTTCGCTTTCCGACCCGCCGCCGCCGCTGGCTTCCGCCAGTATCCCCGGCTTGGTATGATCGGCGGAAGCCGCCCATGAATCCAGACTGGCGGGATAGACTGCCGGACAGAAATAGCCGTCGTACAGGTCGATATAGGAGTAATGCATCAAACTCAACTGTCGGAGGTTGTTCACACAGCTTGCCGCATATGCCTGCCGCCGCGCCCGCCCCAATGCGGGCAGCAGGATCGCTGCCAGTATGGCAATGATCGCCACGACCACCAGCAATTCGATCAGCGTGAACGCCGATCGAGTGAAGCACGGCTTTACCGCATGAAATATTTTCCAGCCGCCGCATGACCGGACAGCCCGGCACGGCGTATTCCGGCTGCCCGCCGGAGAGCCCCCTGTCAGGGATTTCATAAGACCTCTCTGTGTTACGCGCACAATTCTCTGCTGATCCGGACGGGATCCGACTATTACGGTTGCGCGACAGCCACGGATTTCCACCGTGATTCACCGGCTTCCGGATCAATATTTTTCTGCGGAGTAATATAACCTTTTTGCCCCGGAAAAACAAGTTATCAACCGCCAGAAAACACACATTCTGCTTGCATTTCAGCCCCCCGGCGGTATATTAATCGAATCGCGGACCGGTAACGGAAGACGGTGGGAACCCGTCACGGATGCGCCGCTGTATCGGGCAAAACCTGTCGCAGTCACTGTTGGCAACAATGGGAAGGCTGCGGCGTTTTCAGGGCCCGGAGTCAGAAGACGACCGGTTCAAAAACCTCAACAGCCACGCAGTTATGGCAACATGGGACACTGGCAGAAAGGTTCTGCCCGTGCGTTGTTCTGTATCTGCGGGGCAACAATCAGGAAGGAACCAAACGCATGTCCAGCAACAACAACACCCGGGAACCGGATTATCCTGTCCAGATTTTCTCATCCGGCATTCTGACCGATGAATGGGACAACATCTCCGGGGCCTATCTCGCCTCCGGCGGCGATGACCTGATGACCGTAGCCTCCGGCGGGATCGCCATCGAAACCGATATCGGCAACGGCGGCATGATGGTCGTCGAAGACGGCGGCATCATCAAAGGCATCAATGTCAACGGCGGCACCTATTCCGGCGCAGGCTACTGCTCCGGCAACCAGAAATGGTACGGGCCCGCGATCGGCAATACAGCGGGAACGATTCTGCTCTCCGGCGGTACTTTTGTCAACAACTACGCCAACGAAGCCAATTTCGGCGGCGGCAACGGCGGTGCTGTCGAAACCTGGAACGGCAGCGATCAGATTGCCGATTGTCTCTTTTCCTCCAACAGTGCCGGTACCGGCGGCGGTGCTTATCTGCTCGTTTCCGGCTCGGCCAATCTCTCCGGCAATGAATTCCTGAACAACAGCGCGGTCTATGGCGGCGCGGTTCAGAATCACGCCTCGATCATGACCCTTTCGGGCGGCGTGATGATCGGCAACTCCGCCACGGCCGGCGGTGCTTTTGAAAATCATGCCGGCGGCTCCTCGCTGCTCGAAAATGTCGTGTTCTCCGGCAACTCCGCCACCTCCGGCGGTGCGATTTTCAACGACAAATACAATGGTGTTGTTGCTGAACTCACCGCCAACAACTGTACGTTTATCGGCAACGCCGGTCAGTACGGTGCGGCCGTTCTCAACACCGGTTCGGCCAGTTTCACCAACTGCACGTTCTCCGGTAACGCCGGTGAATACAGCGCGGTGGAAAACTACACCGACGGCACACTGACCATTACCAGCTGCACCTTCACGGCCAATGCCGGTACCTACGGCGGCGGTATCGCCAATCAGCCCGGCGCCACCTGCTCCGCGGTCATCACCGATACCAATTTCTCGGACAATACCGCCGGGTACGGCGGTGCCGCCATCTGCAATGTCTATGGTAATGCCACGATCACGGGTGGTACTTTTACCAACAACTCCGCCGGTAACGATGGCGGTGCCATTGCCAACTGGCTTAATGCCGACATTTCCGGCGCCGTTTTCTCCGGCAACATCGCCACCTCCGGCGGTGCCATTTCCCATCTGTGGGCCGGTACGCTCAACATCACCGGTACCGTTTTCACCAGCAACACCGCCCATGATCGCGGCGGTGCCATTGTCTGCGAAAAATCCGGCGATGTCACCATCTCCAACTGCACATTCTCCGGCAATACCGCCGCTTCCGGCGGTGCCATTTACAACGCCGGTATCATGACCATTGCCAATACCGAGTTCACCACCCGGAACGACACGGTGGTTCTCCTCGGCGCGACCACCCTGTCCGGTACGGTTTCCTTTGCCGGTACCATCACCGCCAAAGCCGCCATCACCAACAATGGTACCATGATCCTGAATCTGGCCGATCAAACCCCGGATACGGCCCCGATCGTTTCCGATTTCAGCAAGATCTCCGGCGGCACCATTCAAATCTCTGTCAGCGGCACCCAGCAGAGCGGAACCTACCAGATCGCGGCCAAAGCCGATCAGTCCGCCTATGATATCGTCCTCTCGGTCGCCGGAACAACCGCCGGTGTCTTCGCCGGTTCCACCGGGACCATCACGGTCGGCGATATCACCTACACGCTCGACAAAACCGATGGCGATCTTGCCCTCACCATTGCTGGCGGCAGCGTTCCGCCGGTCGTCGAATCCAAGTTCACCGCTGATGTCGTTCTGACCATCACCGACACCAACCACGCCTACTTCGGCGCGACCGGTGCCTGGAAAGTCATGGATGACCAGAAGGTCGTCTGGCAGGATCTCTCCACCCTCTCCGGCGATTATCAGATCCTCGGTCTGGGCAAGACCGTTGCCGACAAGGCCATGAGCGATGTCTATGTGTACAGTGCCTCCAACAAGTACATCGGCGCCTATGTCACCGATGCCAACGGCGCAGTTGCCGGTTTTGAATCCATCTTCACCGGCGAATCCGCTCTGATGCAGGTCGGTCTCGGCGACTTCAACGCCGACGGCATCTCCGATCTCATGCTCCGTACCGCTGACGGCTACCTCGGCTTCTACGCCAATGGTGCCTTCACCGCCGTTCAGGGCCTCGGTACCGAATGGTCCGTCGAAGCCCTCGGCGACGTCAACGGCGACGGCACCACCGATATCGTCATCGCTCACGCGCAGGGCGGCTACGTCGGTGCCTACCTGATCGGTAAAGACGGCGGCATCACCTGGGGCGACCTCGGCAGCACCGAAGGCGGTATCGAAATCGTCGGTTCCGGCGACTTCAACGCCGATGGCACCGATGACGTCCTCGTCAA
>JAFQLP010000031.1 GCA_017414565.1 Lentisphaeria bacterium
GCCGGTGGCATGGGGAACAATTCCAATCCGGCACCGTAATCGTTTACGCTCACCAGCCGGTCCGGGGCCTTCCAGTTGCCGGTGGCATGATACATGGAGCGGCTCCAGCCCGGCGGGATCGCCGTGTTGTCGATGTATTCGGTCATCAACTGGCCGTATCCGGCACGCGGCCGGGGATGCAGATACCCGGTCCCCGGGAAAATCATCCAGCTTTCATCCGATTTCACCATGATCCGGCCGCCGCATTCCAACTGGCACCACAGGCCGTACGGCCGGATGCGGCAGCCGTTTTCGGGCATGGTTTCATAAACCACCACGCAGAGCGAATTGATCCCGCTGCGCAACCGGTCGCTGATTTCATAACGGTCAACATAGGAAGTCGTGCCCTGGTTGCTGGCGCGGGGACCGAAACCGACAAAACTGTCGTTGATGAAAAGTTGATAGGCACAACCGGCCGTGATCCAGAGGATGTTCTCCAGGTCGGGCGTGGATATCTGGAAGGAATGGCGGAATAACAGGAAGGTGTCATCTTTGCCGATCAGGGAAGAATCCCATATCCACTGCCCGACAATGTCCCGCGGCAAACCTTCACTGCCCATAAATAGCCTCCTCCGGTTTAATCAACCGCCCCGGCTTGCTCCGGACCGGTACTCCTCCTGCCCATCATGACACGCTGCCGGCACCCCGCATTGAAGGGAACGCCTCTTCCTACAGATAACAAAACTATCGGCGTTTGTCAAGTCCCGGAAAAGTTTTTTTTGCGAAAATTTTATTTTTTCATCATTTTTCGCCGGATTTTCCGGAAAAAATACAAAAAAACAGCCTCCCGGCAGATCCCGGAAAGCTGTTCTGATAAATGCGATCAAGGCGCGGGCGCAACACCGTCGCGCCCGCCGCAGCAGGAAATTACATCATGCCGCCCATGCCGCCCATACCGGGAGCCGCCGGCATGGCAGGTTCTTTGTCTTCCTTGATATCGGTGATCAGGCATTCGGTGGTCAGCAGCATGCTGGCGACCGAGGCCGCATTCTGCAGCGCAGAACGGGTGACTTTGGCCGGATCGAGAATACCGCTGGCGATCATATCGACATATTCGCCGGTGGCCACGTTGAAGCCCATATCGCCGGAGAGTTCCTTGACGCGCTGGACGACCACGCTGCCTTCATAACCGCCGTTGACAGCAAGCTGACGGAGCGGTTCTTCCACGGCGCGTTCCACAATCGCCGCACCGGTGGCTTCATCACCGGAAAGCTGCAGCTCCTTCAGCACCGCCGCCGCCCGGATCAGAGCGATACCGCCGCCGGCCACGATACCTTCTTCGACCGCCGCGCGGGTGGCATGGAGCGCATCATCGACGCGATCTTTGCGTTCTTTCATTTCGACTTCCGTCGCCGCGCCGACGCTGATAACGGCCACGCCGCCGGCCAGTTTGGCCAGGCGTTCCTGCAGTTTTTCGCGATCGTAATCCGAAGTGGTTTCTTCGATCTCACGCTTGATCTGGGCAATGCGGCCCATGATCGCGGCCTGGCTGCCGGCACCTTCGACGATGGTGGTGCTTTCCTTGCCGATGGTGCAGCGTTTGGCTTTGCCAAGCTGGGCGGTGGTGACATTTTCAAGTTTCAGACCGAGATCTTCGGTGATGCAGGTACCGCCGGTCAGCGTGGCAATGTCCTGCAGCATGGCCTTGCGGCGATCACCGAAACCGGGAGCCTTGACGGCGCAGACATTGAGGATGCCGCGCATCTTGTTGATGACCAGAGTCGCCAACGCTTCGCCTTCGATGTCTTCGGCGATGATCAGGAGCGGCTTGCTTTCCTTGGCAACCGCCTGGAGCAGCGGCAGCATGTCGTTCAGATTGCTGATCTTCTTTTCGTGGATCAGCAGGTATCAGTCATCCAGCACCGCTTCCATCGTTTCCGCGTTGGAAACGAAGTACGGGGAGAGATAACCTTTGTCAAACTGCATACCTTCGACCACATCGAGAGTGGTTTCGATGGTCTTGGCTTCTTCCACAGTGATGGTGCCTTCTTCGCCGACCTTTTCCATGGCTTCGGCAATGAAGTTACCGATGGTGGTGTCGCCGTTGGCGGAGATGGTGGCCACCTGACCGATCTGGTCGCTGACCGACTTGCTCATCTGGCCGATCCGGGCAACAATGGCAGACACAGCGGTATCGATACCGCGCTTCAGAGCCATCGGGTTGGCACCGGCGGTGACATTCTTCAGACCTTCACGGAAAATGGCTTCCGCCAGCACCGTGGCAGTGGTGGTACCGTCGCCGGCCACATCGTTGGTCTTGCTGGCGACTTCCTTGACCATCTGGGCACCCATGTTGGCGATGGGGTCCTTGAGTTCGATTTCTTTGGCAACACTGACGCCGTCTTTGGTCACATTCGGGGCACCGAATTTCTTGTCGATCGCCACATTGCGGCCTTTCGGACCGAGGGTGGCTTTGACCGCCTTGCTCAACAGGGTGACGCCTTCGAGCATACCGCGACGGGCTTCTTCAGAAAACATGAGTTGCTTGGCCATGATATGATTACTCCTTGGGAAACTGTTTTTTTAATCTTACGCACCGACCACGGCGAGGATGTCATCCTGACCGACGATCTTGTACTCTTTGTCACCGACTTTGACTTCGGTCCCGCCGTAACGGCTGGTCAGGACTTTGTCGCCGACCTTGACATCGAAGGGGATCTTGTTGCCGTTGTCATCGTTCTTGCCGGTACCCAGCGCGATCACGATGTATTCCTGCGGCTTTTCCTTGGCGGTATCCGGGATCAGGATCCCGCCCTTCATCTGTTCGGTGTTCTCGGCCAGTTCGAGGAGAACGCGATCGCCCAGCGGTTTGATGTTTGCAGACATGTTTTTCTTCCTTTTTGTTTGGTTGTTGTTGATATTCAGGGAAATATTGTTATTATTCCGGATAAAGTCAACACCGGGATGCTTCTTCTCTCACCCCGGTGCGGCCGAATGGTACGGCCGGACTATTTATCGTCCACCACCTCGGCATCGACGAAATCGTCGCCCTTGTTTTCCGGCGGCGGATTGCCCTGCGGGGGCTGTTGGCCCGGCTGACCCTGCTGCGCCTGCTGGGCCTGCTGCGCCTGATAGACGGCCTCGCCGATCTTCATCAGGCTCTGTTCCAGTTCCTGCATGGCGGCCTTCATGGCGGAGGTATCATCGGCGGCGATGGCTTTCTTCAGTTTTTCCACGCCGGCCGTGACCGGTTCCTTCAATTCCGCCGGGACTTTGTCGCCCAGTTCATTGAGCTGTTTTTCGGTCTGATAGACCATCGCTTCGGAACGGTTTTTGGTTTCCACCCGGTCCTTGGCCGCCTTGTCGTCGGCTTCGTGGGCCTTGGCTTCGTTGACCATGCGTTCGATTTCGCTGTCGCTCAAGCCGCTGGATGCGGTGATCGTGATGTTCTGCATCTTGCCGGTACCGAGGTCCTTGGCCGTGACGTGCAGAATACCGTTGGCGTCGATATCGAAAGTGACTTCGATCTGCGGCACGCCGCGGGGCGCGGGTGCAATACCGTCCAGACGGAAATTGCCGATGCGCTTGTTATCGGCGACCATTTCGCGTTCACCCTGAAAGACGTGAATGTCAACAGAAGGCTGATTATCGGCCGCGGTACTGA
>JAFQLP010000032.1 GCA_017414565.1 Lentisphaeria bacterium
CGGATTGGGTGAAGCACGCCTGCCGGCGTATGAAGCATTTTGCGGCATTGCCGCAAAATATGAAGCACCGCAGATGCGGTATGAAGCAAAGCCTTTTCAGGCTTCATATTTTTTGCCTTGAATCAAGGCAAAAAAAATGGCGGAGAGAGGGGGATTCGAACCCCCGATACAGTATTACCCGTATGACGGTTTAGCAAACCGTTGCTTTCGGCCACTCAGCCATCTCTCCGCTTTTCCCTATAACATAGCGGTAATTTGACGAAAATCAACCGGTTGACAGAAAAAAATCAAAAAAATTATTCCGGCCATCCATCGGCCCCGGGAGAAAAAAACGGTTGCATTCCGCCGGATGTGATGCTATAATATTTCCAAAAATATATGTCGTTGCAAGCCGTCAATGTAAGGGAATATGCTGCTTCATTCTTCGATTTTCAGGCAATTGCGCCTGCTGTGGTATCTGGAACTGTTTCCCATCGTCTTTATGGTGGCCAATGCACTCCGCTGCGGCAAAGGCGTGGAAGCATTGAATTCGCTGGTGCCGGTGATTCTGCTGATGCTGGCGATTTATTCGCTGGGGCTGGTGGTGCTGTGTTCGGTGTGGTCCCGGACGGTCAACCGGATCGTTGCGGCCATTCTGCTGTCGCTGGCGGCGTTGTGGAACTCCGCGGATCTTTTTACCTATCTTTATTTCGGGGATCAACTCCGGTTCGCGTTCCTTTACGCCATGACCACGACCAATGCCGGTGAAGTGACCGGATTTTTCCGGGTGCTGCTGCTGCGTCCCATGCTGCTGGTGCTGGGTTTTTACTGGGCGGGTGCCGTGCCGCTTTTTTTCCTGAATGGCAGAAAAGCCATCATCGCCTGCGGGGTCGGGGCCGTCCTGCTGCCGATCCTGCTGGTGCCGGTTTTCCGGCCGCTGCTCCCGAATGATGCCGATGAATACCCGGTGCGGCTGTTCCCGTGGATCGTGGATCAGATGATCGACGATTTTCTGGAAATGCGTTTCGATGCCGAAGATATCGGGATCGTCAACAGCAATATCGATGCGGTCAATCACGACCGGCAGGCCACCTATGTGCTGGTACTGGGGGAATCCCATTCCAAATTCCGCAGTCAGTTGTACGGGGCTCCGCGGGCGACCCAGCCGCGGATGACGGAACGTTACCGGGCCGGGATGCTGGAGGTTTTCCGCGATGCCGTCGCCCCCCATTCCATGACGGTGTATGCATTGGCCAAAGTGCTGACATTTGAGGCGCACGATTCCGATTACACCTACTATGAATCCCCCAATCTCTGCGATGTGATGAAGATGGCCGGATTCCGTACCTGGTGGCTCGATAATCAGGGGCAGCTCAATGCGATCGGTTTGTCGTACAATGCCATTGCCCGCCGCGCCGACCACCTGGTCTATACCGCCTCCAGTCTGGAAGCCGGGCCCGATGAGGTGCTGCTGCAGCCGTTTGCCGAGGCTTTGAAAGATCCGGCCCCCAAAAAATTCATCGTGGTGCATCTGCTGGGCAGTCACAGCGATTACAGCTGTTCGGCTCCGCAGGATTTTGCCGGATTTGAGGCGGATCAGACACCGGGTGCCATGACCCCCGAACAGGAACAGCACCGTTCCCTGATCGATGCCTACGACAAAACCGTGTTGTACAACGACTGGGTCCTGGATCAACTGATGACGATGCTGGAAAAAGACGGCGGCAAAGGTTTTCTGCTGTATCTGACGGATCACGGCGAAAATCTGTACGAGGAACGCCAGATGACACTGCATTCGGAGACCCTGCCGACCCGGGCGACCGTGGAGGTGCCGGTGTTTCTGTATATGACCCCGGCGTACCGGCAGGCGATCGGAGAAGCGGGGCTGGCGGCGATCCGGGCGGCGGAGAACCGGCCGATCGCCACCGAAAACACATTTGCCGCGTGGCTGCATCTGGCCGGTGTGACATTGCGCGGTGCCGACATGAGCCGCAATTGGTTCGCCGCGGATTTTGTCCCGCGTCAGCGGATCGTATCGCTGGCCGGCATTGATTATGAAGATCTCAAGCAAACCGGATATGAGGAGCGGCTGTATGCCCCGGCCCGGTTGACCAAGCAGAAGGAGCAGGAGTGAAGATGCGGATCAAAACCGTTTTTGATGATGTTGTTGGCCGGCTGGGCGGGGGTGGGCATGGCGATCACCCCGGAAGCGTTGGAAGCGGTGATGAAACAGCATTACGGGGAACCGAAAAGCGTGACCGGCCGCCGTGGCGGAGATGATCTTTTCTGCATGGAATTCCAGTATGCGCGGATGCTCGGCAAAAGCCGGACCTTGAGTCTGATCTGCTTCAAGCCGTCGGAAAAGTTGAAATTGCAGTTGATCCGTGGCGGCGAACCCGCGCCGCTGGCCGTTCAGGCACAGCAATCCGGAGCCGTTGCCGGGATCAACGCGGGCAGTTTTTACCACGATCCGGAACGCGGCTGGCTGGAGCGCGGCCAACTCCGGATCAATGGCAGGGATCTGCCGTCCGGAGCCACCTGGAAAGCCCATGGCGGCGGTTATCTGACACTGGATGAGGCCGGGAACCCGGCATTGATCGCCGAAGCGGATCTGGCATCGTCGCAGGCGCATTCGGCCGTGTGGGTGTTTCCCCGGCTGCTGACCGGCGGCAAACCGGCCGCGTTTCAGAGCAATTATTGTCTGCTGGCTTTGCAGCATCCCCGTTCTGTGATCGGGATATTTCCGGATGGCTGGGTGATGCTGATGGTCGTCAACGGGCGTCAGCCCTATTACGCCACCGGCATGACGGTGAGCATCGTACTGAATTTGCTTCAGACGATGGGCTGTACCGATGCCGCGCTGCTGGATGGCGGCAGTTGTTCCACCCTCTACTGGGCCGCCGGTGACGGTCCGGGCGAAATCCTCAATTATCCGCCCGACAACCGTCTGTTTGATCATGAAGGGGCCCGCGATGTCTCCAGCGTGCTGGTGCTGACGCGGCCGTGACCGCCGGGATCAACGCTGTTGACGGGCCACGGAAACGCCGTCCATCAGCAGCCACGGGAAGCCGTGACGGGTTTCCCGGTCGGAACTGCACACCACATTGCCCCGCATGAGGTCAAAGAGATTGCCGGATACCAGCATATCTTTGGCCCGGCCGGTGATTTCGCCGTTTTCCACCACATAACCGATACCGACGGCGGCGGCGAAGTCGCCGTTGGTCCAGTTGCCGCGCCACAGTCCCATCAGATCCCGCAGGTACAAACCGTGCCGGATGGAGCCGAGCAATTCCTGCATCGGGGTGGTTCCGGCGGTGACGACGGGGTGACAGGGGGAACAATCGTCATGGCCGGTGGGTTCGGTGCCGCACATGGCGGCGGTATCGCAATCGTAAAGGAAACGGCAGAGCGTGCCGTTTTGGATCAGCGGCGTGGGCCGGGTCGGCACGCCGTCGGCATCGAAGATCCCGGAATCGGGACAGAAATCGATATGGGGATCGTCGGTTATGTTGATCGACGGGGCAAAAAGTCCGGTGCCGAGCCGGTCTTTGAGGGGGGATGTGCCTTTGGCAACGGCCCGGCCGTCGATCCCGGCGAAAAACGGTTTCAGCATCCGGCGGAAAAGCCCCGGAGCCAGCAGTACCGGAAAAGTCCCCTCCAGCGGGGCGGCGATCCGTTTGCCCCGGGCGTAACGGGCGGTCAGTTCGGCCAGAATGGCATGGGGATCGTATTCGTCATTGATTTCGCCCCAGGCCCGGCCGGTTCCGTCCATGGCGATATCGTTATCCCCGGCGAGGGTGTACTGGCCGCCGATGGACCACAATGTGGAGCCGCATTCGTCCTCCCAGCCGGAGGAACTGACCCGGTAACAGCGGGAACGGACGGCGGCCGCGCTGCCGCCGCAATCCATGGCCGGGTCCAGCCGGGCCAATCCGTCCACGATGATACCGGTATCGGCGATCATTTTTTCGCGGTCGAGGCGCGAGACGCTGTCGGACCAGAGTTTGACCGGGGCACCGGGTGCGGGATCGGGGAAACGGTCGAAATGGGAAACGGCACCGATCCCGGCCAGCATCATGGCCCGGTCGAGCAGGGCGGGCAACTGGGCCGGATCGGTTCCGGCGGCGGTCCCGGTGCGGCCGTTGACGATGACGCGGCAGGACAGGTTGTGATGGATCTCCGTGGCAACGGTCTTCAGTTTGCCGGAGGCGAATTCCACGTCGCTCCGGTCGCTGGAGATATGGGTGACGATGGCCCCGGAGGCTCCGCGGCGGATGGCCGATTCGATGGTTTGGCGGGCGCGATCTCGTTCAGAAGCAGATATCCAATTCATAACATGATTTCCTTCGGTTAACCGCCGATCAGTACATCGCGGATACGCAGATGGGGGCTGCTGGCGGTAACGGGTACGCTCTGGCCGCCTTTGCCGCAAATGCCGTTGAAAATATTGTCGCAGCCGGCATCATTGGCGATGCCGTCGATGGCGTGGAGGGTTTCAAAAACGTTGCCCATCAAGGTGACATCGCGCAGCAGTTCCCCGATCCGGCCGTTGCGGATGCGGTAGGCGTAACCGGCGATGAAAGTGAAGTTTTCGAGCATGGTTTCGCCGCCGTAAGAGGAGCAGACATACACGCCGTCGTCCACCCCGGCAAAGAGTTCATCGGGGGTGGCGGATCCGTTGGCGATGCCGGTATTGGTCATCCGGACCTGCGGGGTGCGCGAAGCGTTTTCGCACCGGGCGTTGCCGGTGGGCCGTTCACCCATTTTGGCGGCGGTTTCGAGGGAATGGAGGTGACCGGTCAGCACGCCGTTGGTGATCAGCATGGTACGCCCGGCCGGGGTACCTTCATCGTCCACGGGGATGGAGCCGGAGAGGCCGGGAATGGTGCCGTCGTCGTAAACATTCAATTCCGGGCAGCCGACCTGACGGCCGATTTTCATCAGATCGTTCAGGCGGGGATTTTCGTACATGAAATCGGCTTCGCTGAGGTGGCCGAATGCTTCATGGATGAATACGCCTGCCAGTTTCGGATCAAGGATGGCGGTGGTGCGGCAGCTTTCGCAGCGGGGAGCCTGCAGCAGGGCGGCAGCGCGACCGGCGGCCTGCCGGGCGAGATCGGTGCGGTCGCGGAAGACCGAAAAATCGGTCATGCCGGTAATGGTTTCGACGCCCCGTTGGACCTGATTCCCCTGCCGGGCGAGAGCGATCATGGCGAGCCGCTGGCGGGGGATCTCCTGTTCCCACCAAACGCCCCGGCTGGAGGCAAAGTGGACGCGGCGGAACGATTCCGAGTACCATGTTTCGGTGGATTCGATATGATCTCCGGCGAGCATTTCTTCGTTGCAGGCGCGGGCGATGGCGATTTTCCGGTCGAGCGGCACGCCCCGGAAATCCTCCTGAAAGGCGGCGGGATGGAACCGGGTTTCCGGCGGCACGGCATCGGCCAGCATGGTTTTATCCCGGCCGATGAGCCGGGCTCCGGCGGATGCTTCGGCCACGGCCCGCGGCAGATCATCGACGGCGTTGAACACGCATTCGCACCAACCGCCCCGGAAACAGGCCCGGACCATGCCGCGGGTCAGTTTGCCGGAGGCGGCATCTTCCATGTCCCTGCCGCGGAATCCGAAACGGGTATAATCGATTTCCTCCAACAGGATCTGGGTATAATCGGCCCGGCTGGCGGCCAGGGCATCAAACAACCGGTCTTTCATGCAGAAACCTCCTGAATCTTTACGGCAAATATAACAGCCGCCGCGGGAAAAACAAGTGGAAAAGGTTTTTTTATCCCGGCCGGTGCGATGTTCCGGGAACCGGTGCGGGCGGGATGGCGGGGATTTTTTCATTTTTTCTGCAAAAGTGCTTGCTTTTTCGGAAAATCATCCTATAGTAGGGGAAGAAACATTTTTTTGTGTGCACTCGTAGCTCAGTTGGTAGAGCAGATGACTCTTAATCATCGGGTCCACGGTTCGAGTCCGTGCGGGTGTACCATTTTTTTGCCCTTTTTCCGCCTCATTTGAGTTCAAATCGACCGAAAACCGCACGTCCCTGCCGGTTACTTCCTCGTTTCTGTTTTTTTCCTTGATTTTCTCTTTTTTTTGAACTGGTGATTGAGCTTATTCGTCAGATATTCGTCCCCGTTTTTTAAGATAGTCCCTTTCGCCCCGGATGCAAGTGCGGAAAGCAGTATTGTGGCTAATCGTGCAGCTCTATCAGCGCGGTTGCTTTCGAGGCCATCCGCAGGCATCTGCATGCCGTCGTCCGGCTCCGGCGACAGACGTGCATCGGTGGCACAGCAACGCGGCATGACGGCACCCTGTCGGATGCCCCATAGGCGCGCGGAAACGGTCTTCTGGCGGGGCTGGGCGTGATGGAGTATTCCCGGAAACCCCGCATGGGCAGGCTGTATGGGCCGGAAATGGACCCTGTTGATGGAACAGACCCCACGGATGTGGGAAAGACATCGCCTCAACATACTCCGTTTCGTCGATGCCGGAAACACCCCCACGTGCGTGGGGAAGACGGGCCGCACGCGCAGCGCAGTCTCGACACCCGGGAAACACCCCCACGTGCGTGGGGAAGACAGGACGCGCGGTCCCACATGGCGGTAATAATGGGAAACACCCCCACGTGCGTGGGGAAGACCATCCGGCAGCGAGAACATGCCCTCTCGCACCAGAAACACCCCCACGTGCGTGGGGAAGACCCTTTCATCTGTTCAAGACTGTGATATCCGTAAGAAACACCCCCACGTGCGTGGGGAAGA
>JAFQLP010000033.1 GCA_017414565.1 Lentisphaeria bacterium
GGTGCCTGGGAACGCCGGCCGGGTTCGATCGGCTGCCGTGAATGGCCGGGCAATGTGATCAAGGGCAAGAAGATGCCGGGTCACATGGGCAATGTCCGTCGCACCGTTCAGAATCTGAAGGTCGTGCGTGTGATGGCTGATGACAATGTGCTGCTGGTCCGCGGTGCGATTCCCGGTCCGAATGGCGGCATGGTCATCATCAAGAAGGCGATCAAGAAAGGGTGAAGCAAATGTCTAAAGTTTTGGATATACTTGATTGCCAGGGTGCCCGTATCGGCAGCTATGAATTGCCGGATGCGGTACTGGAACTCGAAAAAGGCGAACAGGCTGTGCATGATGCCGTAGTCGCTTTCCTTGCCGGTATGCGTGCCGGCACTGCCAAGACCAAGACCCGCGGTGAAGTGCGTGGTACCGGTGCCAAACCCTTCCGTCAGAAGGGCAATGGCCGCGCCCGTGCCGGCAGCCGCCGCAATCCGGTCTGGACTGGTGGCGGTGTCGCTTTTGGTCCGGTTCCGCGGAGCTTTGCCAAGAAAGTCAACAAGAAAGTTCTGCAGCTTGCGCTGAAGCGCGCTTTCAGCGAACGGGTTGTTGATGGCGATGTGATCGTGGTTGACAAGTTCGCTCTGGCGGATCACAAGACCAAGAGCGCGGTTGCGATTTTCAAGGGCCTGAATGTTGCCGATGGTACCATTTTGCTGAATATTGCCGAGTACGACGAAGCGATTTTCTGCGCTACCGGCAATCTGCCGAATGTTGCGCTGCGCGGTGCGGACAATGTCAACACCTATGACATGTTGCTCTGCAACAAAGTGGTCTTCACCAAAGACGCGCTCGACACCTTTGTCGGTCGTCTGGCCTGAGGGAGGTAGAAAATGAATAATCCGTACCAATACATCATTGCGCCGCTCGTCACCGAGAAGAGCAACGCCATGGCCGCTGAAAACAAGTATGCTTTCAAGGTCAAGGTCGATGCCGGCAAAATCGAAATCGCCCGCGCCATCGAAGAGATCTTCAAGGTCAAGGTCGGTGCGGTCAATGTGATGAATTACACCGGTAAGCCCAAACGGGCGGGCCGTTCCCTGATCACCGGCAAACGCGCTGACTGGAAGAAAGCCGTTGTCACGCTGGTCGAGGGCAGCATTGAAATCGTTTAACATGAGAGGCTGGATAAAATGGCTGTAAAAACGTTTAATCCCACCACTCCCTCGCTGCGCTCGATGCAGATTTTGGTCCACAAGGCCGAAATCACCACGGACAAGCCGGAGCGGAGTCTGGTCAAAGGCAAAAAATCCACTGGCGGCCGTAACAATTATGGCCGTATCACCACCCGTTTCCGCGGCGCGGGCAACAAGCGTCGTTACCGGGTGATCGACTTCCTGCGCAACGTCGAAGGCGTGCCGGCGAAGGTCGTCAGCATCGAGTACGATCCGAACCGCAGCTCCAACATTGCGTTGCTGGTCTATGAAGGTGGTGTCAAGAAGTACATCCCCGCGCCGAAAGGTCTGAAAGTCGGCGATGTGGTTATGAATGGTCCGAAAGCGGAACTTACCGTTGGTAATGCTCTGGCTCTGAAGGATATTCCGGTTGGTATCGACATCCACTGCATCGAGCTTCAGCCCGGCGGTGGTGCCAAGTTGGTCCGCGGTGCCGGTCAGGTGGCTGTGCTCCGTGGTAAGGACGAATCCTACGCGCAGATCAAACTGCCGTCGGGTGAAGTCCGCATGATCAACGTGAACTGCCGTGCCACCATCGGTCAGGTTGGTAACCTGGACCACATGAATGTCAAGATGGGTAAAGCCGGTAAGAAGCGTTATCTCGGTTTCCGTCCGCATGTCCGCGGCGTTGTGATGAACCCGGTCGATCACCCGATGGGCGGCGGCGAAGGCCGTACCTCCGGCGGCGGTCATCCGGTTTCTCCGTGGGGTCAGCTGGCCAAGGGCAAGAAGACCCGTCATCCGAAGAAGACCAGCAGCAGATTCATTGTTGAACGGAGGAAGAAGTAATGCCCAGATCGATCAAAAAAGGACCTTTTGTCGACCAGTATCTGATCGACAAGGTGGAAGCTCTCAAAGGCGAAAAGAAGCCGATCAAAACCTGGTCGCGCCGTTCCATGATCATTCCGGATTTCGTGGGTCACACCTTCGAAGTTCACAATGGCAAGAGCTTCGTGACGGTGTTTGTCACCGAAAACATGGTCGGACACAAGCTTGGCGAATTCGCTGCCACGCGTACTTTCCGCGTGCACGGCGTTGTTTCCGGCAAATAAGCGCGTTGGCGTTTGCAGGGCGATGGGAAACCATCGCCCTTTTTTCGTTTTAAAGGTTGATTATTTGGCCAGGGCCGGTTCGTTGACGGCGGCCAGCAGGGTTTCCGCGCCCTGAATACCGGTAAAGCGTTTGGTCATTTTACCGTTGCGGAAAACCAGGATGGTCGGGATCGTGTCGATATTGAACCGGGTCACCAGTTTGGGATTTTCATCCACATTTACTTTGGCCACGAGGACGCCGGCGGAAAGCAGATGGTCTTCCTGGACGGATTCGATGATGGCCAGTTGGCTCCGGCACGGGACGCACCATTTGGCCCAGAATTGGATCAGGACTGTTTGATGGGCGACAAGCCGGTTGAATTGAGTTTCGTTGCGGACATTGATGATTTCTTCCATAAATCCCCCCTTTTTTTTTATGGTGTGAGGACCATACCGCAGATGGTTCTGCCTTTTAGCATAGCACGGGGGGGACCGATTGCCAGCGCGGGTCCGCGGATAGTTGAAAAATCGGAATGGGATGGGTTCTCAATTTGGTTGAATATTACCAAAAATGTGGTATTTTATTAACAGTGGATAAGATCGTTTTTTTTATTGTTTTACTGATAACAAAGGAAGTATGATGAGAGCCGAAGAACTGCGTCGGAAATACATTGAGTTTTTTGTCAGCAAAGGGCATGTGCAGATCAAGAGTTCGTCGCTGATCCCGGACAATGACCCCACCTGTCTTTTCACCACCGCCGGGATGCACCCGCTGGTGCCGTATCTGCAGGGGGCACCGCATCCGGCCGGGACCCGGTTGACCGACTATCAGAAGTGTGTCCGTACCGGCGATATCGACGAAGTCGGCGATCCGGTGCATCTGACCTTTTTTGAAATGCTCGGCAACTGGTCGCTGGGGGATTATTTCAAAGAAGATGCGATCAAGTTCAGTTTTGAATTTCTGACCTCGCCGGAACAGTTGGGGATCCCGCTGGAAATGCTGGCGGTCACGGTCTTTGCCGGTGATGCCGATGTGCCGTTTGATGAATTTTCCTACAATCTCTGGCAGGAACTGGGCATCCCCGCCGCCCGCATCGCCAAACTGGGCCGTAAAGACAACTGGTGGGGTCCCGCCGGTATCACCGGCCCCTGCGGTCCGGATACCGAAATGTTCTACTGGACCGGTGACGGTGCCGCTCCGGAGGTCTTTGATCCCGCCGACAAGCGTTGGGTCGAGATTTGGAACGATGTTTTCATGGAATACAACAAGAATGCCGACGGGCAGTACGAAAAACTGGCCCGCCGCAATGTCGATACCGGTATGGGGCTGGAACGGGTCACGGCGGTGCTGCAGGGCCGCAAGAGTTGCTACGAAACCGAGATCTTTGCGCCGATCTTTGCCGCGCTTGATGAAGTGCGCCAGTTGGCCGCTGCTCCGGCGGAACGGGTGGCTTCGGAACGGATCATTGCCGATCATCTCCGCACGGCCACGTTCATCATCGGCGACGGTGTGACCCCGGGCAAAGTCGATCAGCCGTATGTGTTGCGGCGGTTGATCCGGCGGGCCATCCGCGAAGGACGCAAACTGGGCATCCAGGGCTATTTCACCGCCCGGATCGCGACGGCGATCATTGATGAATTCGGGCCGGTCTATCCCGAACTGGAACAGCGGCGGCAGGTGATCCTGGAAGAACTGGACCGCGAAGAACGGCAGTTTGAACAGACCCTCGAAAAAGGTACGCGGGAATTTGAGAAATTCATTGCCCGGGTGCCGGAACACATCACCCGCAAGGTCATCAGCGGCAAAAATGCGTTTTATCTGTACGAAACCTACGGCTTCCCGATCGAATTGACGGTCGAAATGGCCGCTGAACGCAATTTCGTTGTCGATATGGAAGGCTTCAAGGCCGCATTCGAGAAGCATCAGGAAATGTCCCGGCAGGGGGCCGAACAGAAGTTCAAAGGCGGTCTGGCGGATGATTCCGTGGCCACGGCCCGGCTGCATACAGCGACCCATCTGCTTCATGCCGCGCTCCGCAAAGTCTTGGGTGAGCATGTGGAACAGCGCGGTTCCAATATCACGGCGGAACGGCTCCGTTTCGACTTCTGCCACGGCGAAAAGATGACGCCGGAACAGTTGAAAGAGGTGGAAAAACTGGTCAATGAGTCCATTCAGGCCGACGCGCCGGTGGAATGCACCGAAACTACGGTGGAAGAAGCGAAAGCCGCCGGTGCCATCGGGTTGTTCGAAAACAAGTATGGTGAACGGGTCAAGATGTACCGCATGGGTGCATTCAGCTGCGAGATCTGCGGTGGCCCCCATGCCAACCGTACCGGTGAACTGGGCAGCTTCCGCATCCTCAAAGAGGAAAGTTCCAGCCGCGGTGTCCGCCGTATCAAAGCCGTGCTGGGGTGAGCGATGACGTGCGGAACCATTTCGGTGCGTGAAATTGACGGCGGTACGCTGATCAAGGTGAACGGCCGGGCCAATTTTGAGAGCGCGGTCCCGCTGCGCGAGGTCGCCAGCGGCATGGACAGCAGCGGCCTGGTTTGCTTTGACATGAGCGATTGCACCGCCATGGACAGCACATTCATGGGCGTGATGACGATGATCGCCCTGAAAAAGGTGCGCGGCGGCCGCAAAGCCGGTCTGGCCGCGGCATCGGAGAAGATCCAGGGCCTGCTGCGCGGACTGGGCGTGCTGAAGCTGTTTGATGCGGCAATGGAGGTCCCCGAATCTGCGGCTGACAGCAGCGATGGCGACCGTGCATCGGTGGATGCGGCGGCGACTGCCCGGACCGTGCTGGAAGCGCATCAGACGCTGGTCGAAGCCGATTCCGCCAATGCGGAGCAGTTTCGCGATGTCATTGCTTTTGCCGAAGAAGATGTCCGGCGGCTCGATGAAAAAAAGTGATTCTTTACCAATAGGGAAAAGGATATGACAGTATGGGCGGTGTAGCTTTGTTGGGATGGGCGCATATCCATACGCCCGGTTTCGCCAGAATGCTGAAAGCGCATCAGGATATCGCTGTTACAGGGGTGTATGATCACGATCGTGAACGGGCTGCCAAAGCGGCCGCCGAATTCGGTGTGCCGGTCTTTGAGTCGCCCGAAGCGGCGTTGGCGGACTCCCGTACCGATGCGGTGGTGATCGCCTCGGAAACGGATCGTCATGGTGATCTGGTCTTTGCCGCGGCCGCCGCCGGCAAGGCGATGTTTGTGGAAAAACCGCTTGGTTTTTCGGCGGATTCGGCTTTGCAGATGGCGGATGCGGTGGAAAAAGCCGGGGTGATCTTTCAGACCGGTTATTTCAGCCGCGGCCGGGGGATTTTCCGTTTCCTGCGCGATGAATTGCAAGCCGGTGCATTCGGCACTGTCACCAGGGTCCGGTTCGCCAACTGTCACGACGGGCTTTATCGCGGATTTTTCGATCAGGAATGGCGTTGGATGGCCGATCCCGCGGTCGCCGGTTGCGGTGCTTTCGGGGATCTCGGGACCCACGCGCTGGATATTCTGATGTGGTATTTCGGGATTCCGGAAAGCGGCACGGCATCGCTTTTTACGGCAGATGGCCGTTTCGGTTCCGACTGCGATGAGGGCGGCGAGGCTCTGCTCCGTTTCCCCGGCAATGTGACGGCTACGCTGGCGGCAAGCTGGCTCGATGGCGATGTGCCGTGTACCTTTGAGATCGCCGGTACCCGTGCCTGCGCCTCCATCATCCGCAATGAATTGTATTACTGGAATCCGGATCGTGATCTCGACGGCCGGACGCCGTATCCCGCGCTTCCGGCAGATCTGCCGCACGCTTTTGAACTCTTTTGCCAGGCCATTACCGGCGGCAATCCGCCGCTGGTCCCGGTCCGCGAAGCGGCCATGCGCTCGGTGGTCATGGAGCAGCTTTACACGGCGGCCCGCACCGGTACGATCGTCAAATTGGGCTGATTGCAGCCGGCCGGGCTCCATCGGGGACCGGTTGAAACAAAAAAAACTCCGGGAAATGTTTCCCGGAGTTTTTTTATGCGGTGCGGAACCTTATTTGGTCAGCACGGCCAACGCTTCGCGGTATTTTGCCGCCGTCTTGTTGACGACATCATCCGGCAGGGCCGGACCGGGAGCGGTCTTGTTCCAATCGAGGGTTTCGAGGTAATCGCGCACAAACTGTTTGTCCAGACTGACCGGGCTTTCGCCGACCTGATAGGATTCTTTGGGCCAGAAACGGCTGGAATCCGGCGTCAGAACTTCATCGACCAGGATCAACTTGCCGTCGATCTCGCCGAATTCAAGTTTGGTATCGGCTACGATGATGCCGCGTTTTTCCGCATAATCGCTGGCGGTACGGTAAACCGTCAGGGCGTAATCGCGGATCCTGTCTGCCCGGGCCGGGCCGACGATCTTTTCCATCTCTTCGTAACTGATCGCTTCGTCGTGATCGCCGATCGCCGCCTTGGTGGAGGGGGTGAAGATCGGCAGATCGAGTTTTTCCGCCTGCCGGTAGCCTTCCCGCAGATGCAGACCCGAAACACAGCCGGTTTTGCAGTAATCCTTCCAACCACTGCCGACCAGGTAGCCGCGGACGATACATTCGACCGGCAGTACCTGCGCTTTGCGGACGATCATCGCCCGGCCCTGAAGCACATCGGCGTAAGGCCGCAGTGCCGGAACCGAAGCGATGTCCGCAGTGAGCAGATGATTCGGCATCCATTCGCTCATCAGGTCGAACCAGAAGAGCGAGATCTGGGTCAGCACTTCGCCTTTGCCGGGGATGCCGTCGGGCAGAACCACGTCAAAAGCACTCAGGCGGTCGGTCGCCACAAAAAGAAGGGAGTCGCCAAGGTCGAAAATATCGCGGACCTTGCCCCGGCTGATCATGGGAATGCCGGGGAGCTCGCATTCAAGCAAAGCACCACGGGAATCGTACCGCATGGAGGTCAGCCCTGGATATTGGTGATTTCGACGCGGGTCAGGCTCTGACGGTGGCCCTTGGTGCGGCGATAGCCCTTGCGGCGATGCATGTGGAAAGCCCAGACTTTCTTGCCGCGATACTGATCGACGATCTTGGCCGCCACGGAGGCACCTTCGAGGATCGGGGTGCCGACCTTCAGTTCGCCGCCTTCTTCGCCAATGGCGAGGACATCGGCAAAAGTGACTTCGGTACCGATTTCCTGTTCGATCTTTTCCAGCTCGACGAGATCGCCGGCTTTGACTTTGTACTGCTTACCGCCGTTTTTGATAATCGCAAACATCGTTTTTTCTCCTGCTATTAAAAATGAATCAAAGGTCAACACTTCCTGAATTACATAATTTACACCGGAACCATGTGAAAATCAAGTATTTTTTTAAATGTTTTCTTGACTTCATGGATTTCCGGTACTAATGTTAAGAGAAAGAATCAGTATCGAACAGGAGGATTCCGGATACAGAGTATGAAGATTTCGGTGGCAATGGCATTGTATCGGCCGGGAGATTTTCTGGAACCGCAACTGCGGAGCATCCTGACCCAGACCCGGCCGCCGGATGAGATCGTGCTGGGAGATGACGCCCCGGATGCGGTCAATGCCGCACTGATCGATACATTGCAACGGGAATTCCCCGGCACCGAACTGCGTTACACCGCCAATCCGCGGACACTGGGGGTGTCGCTCAATTTCGCCTCTGTCATCGAACGGACCACCGGTGAACTTATTTTCCTCTCCGATCAGGATGATGTGTGGCTGCCGGAAAAAATCGAACTGCTCGCCGGTGCCGCCGGAGATGGTGGGGCTTTCTGCAACAGTACCGCGGTGGATGCCGGTTTGCGGCCGTTGGGTTATACCCACTGGAACACCCGGCAGTATGCGCCCATTCCCGATCCGGAGCATCAGTTTATTTCCTTTCTGCGGCGGGTGCCGGCGGCCGGGCACAATATGGTTTTCCATGCCCGCTGGAAGGAATTGCTGCTGCCGTTTCCCGGTTTGCGCGCCTGTCACGATTCGTGGATCGGTCTGATGATCGCCACCATCGCGGAATGGCACGCCGTGGACCGGGAACTGACCCTTTACCGGGTGCATGACAACAATTTGTCCCATCCCCGGCGGCCGGGGGTGTCCGCCCAGCTGGCGGCACTGGCCGAATCCCGTTACAACAATTCGATCGAATGGACGATAGAACTGCTGTATGCGGCACTTTTGCGCTGCGATGAACAGCGGATCACCGTTGATCCGCACCGGCGGGCCCTGCTGTTGGAACGGCTCCGGCACGCCCGTATCCGGGAATCTCTGCCGGATGCCGTATTGCCGAAGATCCTGACCATATCGCGGGAGCTTTTTTCCGGCCGTTACTCCCGGTGGGGACACGGTTGGCGCAATGCGGTCCAGGACCTCCTGTTCCGCTGACCCGGGCTCGCTTTGACAGGGGCAGCCGGTTCAGGCCACCCTGTTCCGGTCCCGGTTTACTTTGACAGGGGCAGCCGGTTCAGGCCACCCTGTTCCGGTCCCGGTTTACTTTGACAGAGGCAGCCAGTTCAGGATCTCCTGGATGTAGTGATCCCAGAATGCCCAGGAGTGACTGCCGGGACTTTCAACATAGGTGTAGTCGCAGACACCCAGTTTCTGCATGTGATCCCGGAATGCCGTGTTGGTGGTATAAAGGAAATCTTCGGTCCCGCAGGCGTGGAAGATCCGCGGGCGTTCCGCCGCTGGACGCGCGGTCATGGCGGTGGCCAGGCGGAACAGATCGTCGTTTTCCGGGACCTCCCAGCCGCCGAAGAAACCGAGGGCCTCTTTTTCATTGCCCGCGTCCTTCATGCGCTGCAGAAAATCCCCGATATCCGTGACCGCCGACATGGCTCCGGCCGCGGCAAAAAGATCGGGACGGCGGAGTGCCAGCTTCAATGCCCCGTAACCGCCCATGGACAGACCGGCGGCAAAGGTGTCGGCACGGTCGGGGCTGGCCGGCAATGTGGCGTTGACGATGGCGGGCAGTTCTTCGCTGAGGAATGTCCAGTAACGGCCGCCGTGGCACATGTCGCAATAGAACGAGCGGTCGCCGTTAGGCATGATGATGATGACCTGTTTTTCCGCCGCGTAGCGTTCGATGGAGGTACGGCGGAGCCAGATCGTGTGGTCATCGCTGAGCCCGTGGAGAAGATACAGGACCGGGTACCGGGTTTTGCCGCCGGTGGAGCCGATGCCGATCTGATTCTGCACCCGCTGGGGAACAATGGCGTAAAACGCGCAGTTTTTGCCGAGGGCATCGGAAAAAAAGTGACAGTCGAGAAACATATTTACCTCCGTATTGGGTTGATCTATGGAATCAGGTGCTGGCCGCAGTCCACCGGCAGGATCGCTCCGGTGATCGATGGATTCACCGTCATAAAAAAGACTGCTTCCGCCAATTCTTCCAGTCCGACGGGTCTCCGGAGCGGCAGCGTTGCAGTGGTTTTGGCCATAGTCCCGCCGGGGAGCCACGCCGGGGGCAGTACCGGGCCGGGAGCCACGCCGTTGATCCGGGTGGCCGGGGCGAATTCCAACGCCAGCGAAACGGTGGCCGCCGCCAGTTCCCGGCGGCTTTGCAGATAAAATGTTTCGTTCGCCGCGACCGGCCGGAGGACCGCCTGATCCAGCAGATTGACGGCCGCCATGCCGCCGGATGCCGCAAAATCCCGGATCAGACGGATCGGGGAATGGACATTGACCTGCTGACAGTACGCCTGAAAATCCGGGGTTTCTTCGCGGACATAACAGGAGGCGTTGTTGATCAGGTAATCCGGCTGCTCCGGCAGACCCGCCAGCAGCGCGGCGGCGGCTCCGGGATCGGCCAGATCCGCGGAGATCACCCGGTGTCCGGTGCCCGGCAGTTCCGCCGCCAGGGCTTCGGCTTCGGCCCGGGAGCGGTGGCAATGGATGATGAGCGCGGCCCCCGCCGCTGCGAAACGGCGGCAGATCGCCGCTCCGACCCGGCGCGCTCCGCCGGTCACCAATACCCGTTTGTCGGCAACTGTATCCATAACCGGATCAGCCGCGGCGCATGGCGCGGCGGGTTTCGAGTTCATCCTGACGGGCGCGCATGGCTTCGCGTTTGTCACCGTGCGTTTTGCCGTGACAATAGGCGATCTCGACTTTGACCAGACCATTTTTGAAATACATCTGGAGCGGAACCACGGTGCCGCCTTTTTCCTTGACGGTCTGGGCCAGTTTCCGGATCTCGGCGGCATGAAGCAACAGTTTGCGCTGCTGTTTGGGATTGTGGTTGTAGATGTTGCCGAAAGCGTAGGTGGCGATGTGGACATTCTGGAGCCAGGCTTCGCCATTTTCCAGCCGCACATAAGAGTCGGTCAGGGTGACGGCCCGTTCCCGGCAGCTTTTGACCTCGGTCCCCACCAGTTTGATACCGGCCTCATAACGGTCGTGTACCAGGTAGTCGTGAAAGGCTTTTTTATTGGTGGCGATCACCGGATTGTTGGGGGCTTTGCGCGGCACACTTCACCTACTCTTCCCGCAGGAATTTTTTGGCGCGCTGTTCAAATTCAGCACGGCGGGGGGTGTTCTTTTCCGACATCGAGGCCGCCAGTTCCTCCAGCAGTTTTTTCTGTGCCGCATTGAGGTTGCGCGGGGTTTCGACCACGGTGATGATGTAAAGATCACCGCGCTGGCCGCCCTGGAGCGAGGGAACACCTTTGCCCTTCAAACGGAGCCGGTCGCCACTCTGGGTACCTTCCGGAATTTTCATTTTGGCTGCCCCGGAAACCGTTGGTGCCAGCACGACCCCGCCCAGTGCCGCCACCGTGAAGGGGACCGGCAGTTCGCAGATCAGATCGCTGCCGCGCCGGGTGAATACCTGGTGCGGACGGACA
This sequence comes from Lentisphaeria bacterium, assembly GCA_017414565.1. Classification (GTDB taxonomy): domain Bacteria; phylum Verrucomicrobiota; class Lentisphaeria; order Victivallales; family Victivallaceae; genus RGIG1931. Next base: position 11,076 of record JAFQLP010000033.1, read on the forward strand.
TGGATGATAACATAGAGATCCCCGGCCGGGCCGCCATGCTGACCGGCTTCGCCTTCGCCGGTGACCCGGAGTTTGGAGCCGGTATCCACACCCGGACGGATGTGCAGCTGCAGCGTGCGGGTGACTTGCACCCGGCCGGTCCCCTGACAGCTCAAACACGGTTTGTCGATGGTTTCGCCCGCCCCGTGGCAGACCGGACACGGCTGCCGCACCGAGAAAAATCCGGCCGAAGCCGTCACCTGACCGGCACCGCCGCAGCGGGCACAGCGTTTTTTGCCGGAACCGGGGGCCGCCCCGGAACCGTGACAGTGCTGACAGGTATCGAGTTTGGGAATGGTGATCTTGCGGTCGGCACCGAACACGGCTTCTTCCAGTTCGATCTCCAGATCGTAACGCAGATCGGACCCGGCCTGGGCACCGCCCGCGCCGCCGCCGCGGCCGCCGCCGAAGAATTCTTCAAAAATACTGCCGCCGCCGCGGTCGCCGCCGAAAATCTGGCTGAAAAGATCCATCGGGTCCTGGAATCCGGCCCCGCCGCCGAAGGGATTGCGTCCCGCGGCACCGGAGAACGCATCCGGCCCGAACTGGTCGTAACGGGCGCGCTTTTCCGGATCGCTCAAGACCTCGTAGGCCTGGGAGATCGACTTGAATTTTTCTTCGGCTTCTTTGTTTCCCGGATTTTTGTCCGGATGATACTTGATCGCCAGTTTGCGGTAGGCTTTTTTCAGTTCTTCCGGCGTAGCAGTGCGGGAAACACCGAGCAGTTCGTAGTAATCGGTTGCCATAATTATTGATCCGCCTTCTGTTCTTCCGCCGCCGGAGCACCGGTGGAAACGACCACCTTGGCGGCCCGGAGCCATGTTTCACCCATCCGGTAGGCGGGGCTCCATTCCCGGATCACGGAACCTTCGGGAATGGTTTCCGAGGCTTCCTGCGCCACGGCTTCCTGCCAGGTGGGGTCAAAGGGTTTGCCGACGCTTTCGACCGGGCTCACACCGAGGTCGTCGAATGCCTTGCGGTATTCGCCGATGATCATGGTGATGCCCTGACGGATCGCTTCGATGTTGTCCGACTGATGGGCCGCGGTATCCGCCATGTTCAGGAAATCGAAGACCCGCAGAAACGGGTCGAGCGTGGTGGTGATACCCAGTTTCCGGGCATCCGCCAGTTCGCGGACCGTACGTTTGCGGTAATTCTGGTAATCGGCCTGGAGGTACAGCAGTTTTTCTTTGGTTTCGGCCAGTTCCTGCTCCAGCTGCTCCTGCGGCGAAAGCGAGGGATTTTCCGGCTGGGGGGCGACGGCGGCGGGATCGGCTTCGGTGGCGTTTTCCCACTGGGTTTCGGCCGTTTCCTGAACCGGGGCGGTATTTTCCTGCGGCATGGTTTCCGCGGATTCGTTATCGTTATGTTTTTTCTTTTTCATCAATCCATCTCCTGATTCCTGCCCGGCAGTTGTCCCGCGCGGCCGGAAATTGCCTTTTTCCGGCTTTCCGGGGGGTGGAAAACAAAATGCGGGGTCTCTGCGGGGTATTTATAATATAACACAGTTCGGTCCGAATGCCAACCGGATTTGACAAAATATGTCTGTCATGGTATCTTGTGGAGATGGATGGGGACAACCGGAAAATTTTGACACAGGAGTCGGGTATCATGAAAGAAGAGGTCTTTGGTCGGAGTCCGCTGCAATGGGGATTTTCCACGCTGGGCTGTCCGGAACGGTCATTGCCGGAAGCCGTTTCGCTGGCGGATGAATTCGGTATCCGCTTTGTGGAGATCCGCGCGCTTTCCGGGTCGGTGAAATTACAGGAAACACTGGTGGCACCGGAAAACCGGGCGGCTCTGGAACGATTGACCGCCGCGGGCCGGGTGCTGGTGGTGGGCAGTTCGTTCCGGCTGGCGGCGGATCAGACGGATGTGCGCGAAGAAATGAGCCGGCAGGCCAGGATCGCGGATTCATTCGGGATCGACTACATCCGGGTCTTCGGCGGCTGTTCGATCGACGATCCGGTGGAAAAAATCTTGCCGGTGGTGCGGGACAATCTGCAGTGGTTCCAATCGCTCGGACTCAAGAAAACACGGATCGCGCTGGAGACCCACGACGGGCTGGCATCGGCGGCACGGTGTGCCGGGCTTTTTGATGCGCTGGGCGAAGCGGTCCCGGTGATCTGGGATGCGCATCACACCTGGCGGTTCGCCCATGAATCCATGAAAGACGCCTGTTCCCTGCTGAAAGATGCCATGGTCGATGTGCATTTCAAAGACAGCGTTTTCCCGGCCGGAGCGGAAAAGATCCGCAGCGAATCACCGGGTGACGGGGATGTGCCGCTGGAGGAATTGTTCCGGCTGTTGGCCGAGGTGAAATTCACCGGTCCGGTAACACTGGAACACGAAAAAATGTGGCACCCGTATCTGCCGGAACTGCCGGTGGCACTGGAGGCGACTGCGGCGATCGTGCGGCGCACATTCGGCCTGTAAAACGCGGGTCAGTCCAGCAGCGCGCCCTGCAGGTAACGGGCAATGGCGTTTTCGGCATTGCCCCTGACATTGCCCAGAAAATTGACACCGCAATCGAAGAGCGCGCGTTTTTCGCTGATATCGAGCCGCCCGCAGAGCAGCATTTCCACCCCGATATCGTAGAGATGGCGGGCCCGGGTGCGGTCCTGACGGTCGGCGGCCGGAGCCAGCGCGCGGGAAACGACCCGTCCGGATCTGACGTCAAAAAGCGCGTATTCTTCCGCGTGGACAAATTCGCCGGCGATCTCGCCGCCGGTACAGGCAACAGCGATCAGCATGATTTCATTCCTTTCCGGTGCCGATTGAGTGATTGCGACCGCAAAATATAGCCTGAAAGCCGGTTTTTTGCCAGTTGCCGGATGACAGAATGCAAAAAAAAGCACAATCCGGTTCGACAGCCGCTTGAATCGGTGCTATGGTATGATGGTGGGACCTGAACAGGGATGAAACAGAAATGAACGAAATTTTTCTTGACCGGGGATTTGCGGCGGCATGGCAGGGGCGTGACCCTTTTGAGGCCGCCTTCGCGCTTTCCGGCGAGGAATTCCGGCATGTCAAAAGCCGCCGGACTTTCCGCGTGGAAATGGATGGGCAGGGATGCTTTGTCAAACTGCACCGGGGGATCGGCTGGCGCGAAATATTCAAAGACCTGCTGCAGGGCAAACGCCCGGTCCTGGGGGCTTCCAACGAATACCGGGCCATCCGCCGGCTGGATGAATTGAATGTGCCGACCATGTTGCCGCGGGCATACGGCAGCCGGGGGTGGAATCCCGCCCGGATCCAGTCATTTCTGGTCACGGCGGAACTGGCCGGTATGGTCAGTCTGGAGGATCATTGCCGGGATTGGCGGACCGCGCCGCCGCCGGTGACGGAGCGCGTGGCCCTGACCTGCCGGTTGGCCCGGATGTTGCGGCGGATGCACCGCGGCGGCGTCAATCACCGGGATTGTTATCTCTGTCATTTTCTGCTCCGGCAGGGCGAAAAACCGGAATTGCATGTGATCGATCTTCACCGGGCGCAGATCCGGCGGCGGACACCCCGGCGTTATCTGATCAAGGACCTGGCGGGGATCTGGTTTTCCGCCATGGATACCGGGATGACACGGCGGGATCAACTACGGTTCATCCGGGTTTATGAAGCGAAAAAATTTTCGCAATTGTCGCCGGAACGGCAATATTTCTGGCAATGTGTTGACCGGACCGCCCGCAAGTTGTACCGGCGCGTCCACGGGCGGCAGCCGGAGTTCGTATGAGCGATTGGATCGTTCATCTGTGGTGGTTTTTTCCCACCTGCTGGGTGATGCTCCATGTAACGGTACTGCTTTATATCCTCTACCGCGACAGCGATGATGTTTCCGAACGCACCTTCTGGCTGCTGGTGGTGGCACTGCTGCCGGTGGCGGGGCTGGTGCTTTTTCTTTTTTTCGGTATCACCCGGGTGAAGGCCTCCGGGCGTTGGATGAACCGTCAGCAGCGGGCTTTGGCACTGGTGCGGCAGCGGCGGGTGTGGCTGGGCGACACCATTGACCGGATCGACCGGGAACTGCGGTGTTTTCTGGCTCCGGAAGCGGTCCGGCGGCAGGAGCCGCACCGGATCTTTGAAGAAATGTTCGCCTCCTCCATGCTGTTGGAGGGCAACGACGGGGAGATCCTGCAGAACGGGACCCAGGCGTATCCCCGGATGCTGGCGGATATCCGGCAGGCCAGACATGCGATCCGGATGCAGTCGTTTATCCTGATGAGCGACCGGGCGGGACAGCGCATCCTGCGGGCGTTGGAAAAAAAAGCGGCCGAGGGGGTGGATGTCAAGATCCTGTACGATGGATTCGGCAGTTTTTATTCCTATTTTTCGCGTTACTTCATCCGGCTGCTGTTCAAACCGCCGCCGCATTTTGAAATGCGGGCATTTTCTCCGCTGCATCTGCTGACACCCTGGCAGTTCCAACAGCGGAACCACCGCAAACTGCTGGTGATCGACGGCCGGATCGCGTATTCCGGCGGCATGAATATTTCCGAGGGCAATGAACTGACGGATAAAGCCCCGCCGAGCCGGCGGATCCACGACCTGCACTGCCGGTTGACCGGACCGGCGGTGATGGCATTTCTGTTTTCTTTTTTTCAGGACTGGGCGTACACCATCCGGCGCAAAGGTATCCACAATATGACGGTACCGGATGAATTCCCGGAGTCGCTTGACGGCAGCGGCAGAAGCCGCATCCGGGTGCTTTCCAGTGGTACGAGCGGGCGATATCTCGGTACCCGTGACATGTTTTTTACGGCGGTGACGGCGGCCCGGAGATCGCTGGTCATTTTGACGCCGTATTTTGTGCCGGGGGCTTCGTTTGAAGAATTGCTGCTGTTGGCGGTGGCGCGCGGGGTGGAGGTGAAACTGGTGGTGCCGCGCAACAACAATCACTGGTTCGTCGATTTTGCTTCGCGGAGTTGTTACCGGCGGCTGATTGCCGGCGGCGTACAGATCTGGGAACGGCGCGGGGTGTTTTCGCATATCAAAGCCATGGTGGTGGATGATGCCTGGGGGATCATGGGATCGAGTAATTGCGACAACCGCAGTTTCCGGCTGAATTATGAACTGGATTTCTGGTTTGAAGGCGGCAGTCTGATGGAACAGATGCGGCAGATCGTGCGGAACGAGATGGCGGCATCGGAAGAATTGTCGCTGGAAAAAATGGAAGCCGTATCACCGCTGCGTCGGCTGGCGGAGAATTTCTGTTCCCTGTTGTCGCCGATTTTGTAAGGCGGCGGTTTTTTGCCGCTTTGTCCGGTAATGAACTTGAAAAAAGCGGTTTTGACATTACCTTTTATGGACGGCGGAAGAGCAGGAGTGGAGGGTTTTTCATGCAGCTTGATGTTCAGTGGTTTATTTATGCTTTGGCAGATAATGATATCGTATCTGCGGAGGATGCTGTCATGTTCAATGATGAGCTTGGCGGCGATCCCACTTTGGAGGTTTTTTCCCAGGAATTGTTTCAGGCCATTTCGGCGGAATTGACGGTGGTGGAAAAAGCCGAGATCCAGATGAAATTTCAGAAAATCACCCGGTTCGCCATCAGTCAGGCGTCTGCGGGGACTTCGCCCAGTATTTTTGAGGTCGTGGAGGAACCGGTGCCGCCGGTCACGGCCGATGCAGACAACAACGGCGTGCTGACCCGGGCGGCCGGGGTGGTGTCGTCCGGCGGTCTGATGATCTGCTGCGGCGATGATGCCGCCGGGCGGCTCCGGCTGATGGGGCAGTTGGTCCGGCGGCTGGAGGGATCTTTTGCCGGACGGGTCGTTGCCGACGAAGCGGCGGCCGCGGCTTTCCCGGCGGGACTCCGGTCGCAGATCACGGTCCGGACGGCGGATGCCGGTATGATCCCGGCGGCTCTGGAGGCCCATGCCGATGTGCTGTGTCTGGAGGAATGGTCCGATCCGGAAATCATCGCACCGCTGCTGGAGTGTGCGGCCGGCGGCATGGCGGTACTGTTGGGAATGCCGGGCGACGGTTCCGGCGCGGTGCTGGCACAGTTGATCCGGACAGCTCCGGCGGGACGGCAGCATTGGGTCCGGTTGCTGCTGGCGGAGGCGTGGCGCGGCACGGTAACGCCGCAGCAGGTGATGCTCCGCAGCATGGAACGGGTTTGCGCCATGGTGGAAAACCGTTTGGAAGAAATGGTGTAACAGGGGGCGGATCATGTGGCGGAAGGTGGTATCGGCTTGGGAGCGGATCTGTGCCTGTCACCGGTCGGAGGATCAGACCATGGACGGGATCGTCCGGAATTTTTTTGCTCCGCGGCTGACCACCGGATTTTTTCTGCGCCTCGGTACCGTGGCCGTGCTGTCGGTGATCGTTTTCGGCTGGGTGCTGCGCCCCTGCGTGATCCGGGGTGCCAGCATGGAGCCGACGGTCCACCGGACCGGCTTCACCTTTTGCTGGCGGTGGAAATATTTTTTCCGGGACCCCGCCCGGGGCGATATCGTCATCATCCGGTATTCCGACAAAGTCTGTTATCTCAAACGGATCGTCGGGATGCCCGGCGAGGAGGTCGCGTTTTTGAACGGTCAGCTTTTTATCAACGGCAAACCGCATTATGAGCCGTATGTGAAATTCGTCTGCAACTGGAATCTGATGCCCCGCAAGATCGAGCCGGGGCATTATTATGTGATCGGAGACAACCGGAGTATGCCGATACGGGAGCATCTGTTCGGCTCGGTTTCCCGGCGGCGTATAGAAGGGGTGCCGACATGGTGATAACAGGTCGATCGTTGACCGGGTTGCTGGTGGTGACCGTGGCCGCGGTATTGTTGGGCAGCTGGCTGTTGTGGAACCGGGAGACCCCCGAGGCCAAAGTGAAGGCGGTGATTCGGGAAATGGCCGCCTGCGTGAACAAACCGGCCGGTATGAAAACCTCCACGGAATTGCTGAAAATGCGGGCTTTTTCCGGGCTGTTTACCGATCCGTGCCGGTTGGAATTGTCCCATACGATCGTCAACGGCGATTATTCCCCGACCCAGATGGGGGCCAATCTGGCGCGTTTTTTCAGTATGCTGAACCAGGCGCGCGGTGAAGTCGAAGATCTGGTCGTGGAGATCCATTCCCCGGATCAGGCGGAAGCCGAATTCACCGGGATATTGCGCGGCGAAGACCGCTCCGGCAGGAGTTTTGAGGAACGCCGCGAACTCCGGACCCGGCTGGTCTGCGGTGAAGACGGCGTCTGGCGCGTGTCTTCGGTGGTGGTCCGGGGCGTGCTTGAGCGTTGATCCCGGCCGGGCGTGACCCGGCCGCAGGCGGGCGTTCAGAGGTGACGGATGAACTGGTGGATGCCGTCGGCGATCATTTGGACCGCCACTGCCGCAATGATCAGACCGGTCAGCCGGATCAGCGGCCCCTGCAGATGCGTGCGCACCAGCAGACGGTTGATCGGACCGGCGAAACACATCAGCAGAAAATTGATGCCGATGGCGCAGACCAGCGACAGGGAGGTGGAAATCAATCCCGACTGGGCCGTGCAGGTGATCGCGGCGGTGATGGTCCCCGGTCCGGCGATCAGCGGGGCGGCCAGCGGAACCAGTGAAATGTCGGTGAAATTCTGCTGCTGTTGCTGCTGATCGGTGTTGCGGACAAAATGGCCCTCCTGTACCGCCAGCAAGCCGATCAGAAACACGATGACCCCGCCCGTGATCCGCAGGGAATACAATTCCACCCGGAAGATCTGATGCAGGATCCAGTCCCCCGCTGCCGCCAGCAGCAGCAGGATCAACAGGGCCGCCAGCGAGGATTTCCATGACAGTTCAAAAATCCGCCGGAACGAAAGCGGCGGATCGTAGGCGGCAAGAAACATCACTTTGCTGGCAGGGTTCAGCAGTGCCAGCAGATAAAGCGCGTTTTTCAGAACATCCGACACATCCAGCAGCATACATCCTCCTTTTTGACCGCATCATTCCCGGGGCGGCAGCACCACCTGACGGGCTTCTGTCAGAAGTTTTTGCAATTCCTCGACCGTACTGATCCGGGAGGCCTGCAGACGGAGCGCACCGCCGAACCCCCGGTGTTTGAAATAATCATGCAGCATTTTCCGGGCGATCCGGAGGGCCGGGGTTTCGCCGTATAATGCGACCATTTCCATGATGTGACGGCCGGCTTCATCGCAGACGGCCGCGGCATCCGGCGGGACAAAGGCGTCGCCGAGCATGAATTCCTCGAAAAGCCACGGATTCCCCATGGCCCCCCGGGCCGCCATGACACCGGTACAACCGGCGGCAAAATGCGGTTCCGCCGTCTGGCGCGACCGGACACTGCCGTTGCCGATGACGGGGATCCCCGGCAGGGTTTTGACCACTTCGGCGATGATGTCGTAGTAAACCGGGCCGGAATAAATCGCATCTTTGATCCGGCCGTGTACGGTAATGGCACAGGCCCCCAATTCCGCCAGACCGCGCGCCAGTGTCAGAGTCGGCTCCGGATCGGTTTCCGACAGAATGCGGATCTTGGCACTGAGGCGGTGGCGGGACCGCTGCGGAAAGAGCGCGAAACAGGCCAACGCCTCCTCCACATGCCGCCCCAATTCCGCACCCGCGCATTTTTTGGTGACTTTGGGGACCGGACAGCCGAGGTTGAAATCAAGAACATCAAAATCGTATTCGTTCAGAATATCGAGGGCGGCTTTCAGAAATTCATGACAGCCGCCGAGCAGCTGCACCCCGAGGAAATCTTCATCTTCACCGCGCACCAGCATGTGGGCCGCCCGTTCCCGGGCATAATAAAGGGAGGCCGCGTCCACCATTTCCGTAAACGCATAACGGCAGCCGTGACGGCGCATCGACCGCCGGTAGGGCAGATCGGTGTAACCGGACAGCGGGGCCATCAGTACCGCCCCCGGCGGATAAAGCGGGGCGGTCGCCGGTGTATCTGCTGATTCTGCGCCCGTCATCCGGGATTTCATTTCCGGTGTGCCGCTTTGTTCAAATCGATTTTCCATACAATTGTTTTCTCCGTCCGGGCGGAATGCCGGCAGCAAAGCGGCCTTTTATGGCATACCATCCGGACATGTCAGAGACACCATTCCACACCGTTGCATACTGAATCCTAAACATAAACCGGGATGCCGTACAATGCAAGCAGCAAATGATTTTTTTTATAAAAAACGGCCGCCGCGGAAAACCGGCGCGGACAGTCGGGCCGGGACCGCGTGCGGCGGCTTGAAAACCACGCCGGATGCGGTATAATATTAGACATGAGAAGATTCATCTGCATTCCCGTTTACCGGGAGCAGCAGGAGGGTGAAAAAAAGTGCCGGCTGGGGTGGAGGCAGTATTGTGACAGAACGCGAGGCTTGCATCATTTTCAATATGATTTCCGGAGTCGGGTATGGCACCTACCGGAAACTGGAAGCACATTTCGGGTCGCCGTTGGCAGCGTTGACGGCAACCCCGCAGGAATTGCAGGAGGTGCCGGGGATCGGCGAGGCTCTGGCCGCCCGGATCGCCGGATGGCGGGGACTGGTGGATTTTGAAGGCGAGATGGCGTTTGCCGATGCCAACGGGGTACGGATCCTGACGCTCCGGGACGAAGCCTATCCGGAGATTTTGCGGCAGCTTTATGATCCGCCGCTGGTGCTGTACATCCGCGGAGCTCTGCCGGAATTCGGCAACGGCAATGCGCTGACGGTGGTTGGGTCGCGGCGGATCTCCCGTTACGGCGAGGAGATCACCGCGCGGCTGACGGCCGATGCGGTCGCCGCGGGCATGGTGATCGTGTCCGGGCTTGCCATGGGGGCGGATACGGTCGCCCACCGGACGGCAGTGGACAATGGCGGTATCACGGTGGCGGTGCTGGGCAGCGGCCTGGCCCGGCTGCATCCGGCGGAGAATGTGCCGCTGGCCCGCCGGATCATTGAAACCGGCGGCGCGGTCATCAGCGAATTTCCCCTGCATTTCCCGGCCAGCCGGTCATCGTTCCCGCGGCGGAACCGGATCGTGGCCCGGTTGGGCGACGGCGTGCTGGTAACGGAGTGCGGGATCGAATCCGGAGCCATGATCACCGCCGGTCTGGCAGCGGAATACGGCGTGGTGATGGCGGTCCCCGGCCGGGTGGACAATCCCCAGTCCCGCGGCTGTCACAAATTGATCAAAAGCGGGGCGGCTCTGATCGAGGATTTTGCCGATATCGCCGAGGCCATGGGATTCGGCAATCTGCCGTTGTCCGACCAACCGGAGCCGGATGGGCTGGACCCCCGGAACGGGTTGCCGGAGGATGCCGCCGGACTGCTGGCTCTGCTGCAGGAGGGGGAGAAAAGTTTTGACGATCTGGCCGCGGCCACCGGATACGATTCCGGGCGGCTGATTTCGCTGCTGACATTGCTGGAACTGCAGTTGCTGGTGCGTCATTCGGCCGATCAGGTTTATGCGTTGAGGTAGGCGGTGATGGAACTCCATGATGATATCGGTCTGGTGATCGTGGGCGGCGGCAGCGGGACCCGGTTCGGCGGCGATAAACTGTTGGCGGAGTTGGACGGGATGCCATTGTTTTGTGTCACCCTGCGGCGGTTGGCTCCGGTTTTTCCGGCGGATTGCCGGGTGATGGCCGTTCCGGCCGGTAAAATCGCGCTGTACGAAGAGATCGCGGCGCGTTTCCTGCCGTCGGTGTCGTGCCGGTTCGTTGCTGCCGGAGCAGTCCGGAGCGGATCGGTGCAGTGCGGGCTGGCGGCATTGCCGGACCGGTGCCGGTATGTGGCGGTACACGATGCGGCCCGGCCGCTGGCCGACGGGGAATTGGTGCGGACCGTACTGGCGGCGGCCCGCCGTACCGGCGGTGCCGTACCGGCGGCTCCGGTGGTGGATACGCTCAAACAGGAGCAGGACGGCATGATCGCCGCCACCGTTGACCGGGATCGCCTCCGGGCGGTATCCACGCCGCAGTGTTTTGATCTGGCCAAACTCCGGGAGGCGTACCGGCGGGCCGGCGATGCCGCGGCCACCGATGATGCCGCGATCATGGAACGGGCCGGATTTCCGGTGGCACTGGTGCCGTGGTTCCGGCCGAATCCCAAAGTGACCTACGCCGGGGATCTGCCGCTGGCGGCGTTTTATTTGCAGGAAGAGAGCCGTTCAGCCGAAAAGGGAGCCGTCGTCGAGTCGGCGGATTGACAGCGTATTTCCGTCAAAGAACCCGAAGGTGGGCGGATTGCCGCCCTTGGGCAGTGAAATGGAGCCGGGGTTGAAGATCCTGATCCCATCGTCTGTGAGCCGGTTTTCCGGCAGATGGGTGTGACCGTGGGCCAGGACCGTACCGCGGACAAGCGGCGGCAGATGGGCCGCATTCCAGTGATGTCCGTGGGTCAGGAAAAAGCGGCCGCCATCGGTCAGGACTTCGGCAAAATCCGCCAGGATCGGAAATGTCAGCATCATCTGATCCACCTCGGAATCGCAGTTGCCGCGCACCGCCAGCAGCATATCGGCCCGTTCATTCAGCAGGGCGGCCGTCCGGGAGGTGTCGTAATCTACCGGCACGCCGTTGCGGGGGCCGTGATACAGAGCATCGCCCAGCAGAAGCAATTTGTCCGGGGCCAGCCGGTCAGCGTGATCCAGCAATTTTTCCAGCGCGGCCGGGACACCGTGGATGTCAGAAAAAAAGAGCAGTTTCATGAATGTGTCATCCTTTCATGCTTCAATATATCACCGATGCCGGAGGGATGCAAGTTGCGGAAAACGGCAAAAAAATTAGCCTTGTCTAATTGACAAATCCGGCGGCCGTGTTATAGTAGTTCCGGGAAAAAGAAAAAGAGACGGCTGCGGTACCGGATCGCCCGGTTGGGAATGGGCGGTACAACGGGGCGCGGCCGGCAGGATCGCGGTACTGGCGGAGAGGAAAAATGAGCGGGAAGAAAGGTTCGTGCGGGGATGCGGAACAGCAGTGTCCGGCGGGGCGGAACGAAATGACTCTGGATGAATTGCCGGTGGGGGCGACCGCCACCATCGTAAAGGTGCTGTCAAAGACCCGCGGGCGCAAAAAATTTGCCGATGTCGGACTGGTCCCCGGTCAGGAATTGCTGATGGAGGCCCATGCTCCATTCGGCGGTCTGCTCCGGGTGAAAGTGATGGAGACCAGCATGGCACTGCACCGGGACGATGCGGCCAATATCGTGCTGAAAACCGGGGAATGACGGATGGCAAAACGCTTTAAAATCGCGTTGGCCGGTAATCCGAATTGCGGAAAAACCTGTATTTTCAATGCTCTGACCGGGGCCCGGCAGCATGTGGGGAATTATCCCGGCGTGACTGTGGAAAGCAAATCCGGGCGTTTTGAACTGGACGGGATGGAGATCGATCTCGTCGATCTGCCGGGGGTGTATTCGCTGTCGTCGTCATCGCCGGAAGAAGAGGTGGTGTTTGATGAATTGACCAAGCCGGGGATCGATCTGATCCTCAATGTCGTCGATTCCACGATCCCCCGCCGGAGCCTGTATCTGACGACCCAGTTGGCTGAACTGCACATTCCCATGATGCTGGTATTCAACATGTCCGACGATGCCGACCGGAAAGGGTTGAAATTTGATATCCCGAAACTCGAAAAATATTTCGGTTCCCCGATTGTCCGCACCGTGGGGTGCCGTTCCGACGGTATCCGGCCGCTGTTGAAAAAATTGGCGCAGACCCTGACCGAACTGGAGGATCACGGGGTGCCGATGCTGTCCTACGGCGCGGATATCGACGACGCCATTGCGGCAGTCGCCGGGCGGATCGACGCGCTGGGGACCACGGCGTATTCCCATGTGCCGTCGCGTTTTTTTGCCATCAAACTGCTGGAACATGATACCGCAGCCATGCGGTTGACGGTGTTTCATCCGGTCGCCGGAGCCGTGGAGGAACAGATCCGGCATTTGCGGGAAAAACACGCGATCGAAGCCGATACCTTTATGGCGGACCGGCGTTACGCCATGCTGGCGGGCGCGTGCCGGGATACGATTTCCATGTCACAGGCCAAACGGCGCGAGATCTCGGACCGGATTGATATGGTGATGACCAACAAGATCCTCGGACTGCCGCTGTTTTTTCTGATCATTTACTGCACCTTCTGGTTCACCTTTGTCTGTGCCGAACCGGTGATGGATTGGATCGAGGTGTTTTTCGGCTGGCTGGGGGAAGGCGTGAAAGAACTCTGGGACCCGGCGGTGCTGCCCTATCTGCGCGCCATGGTGACTGACGGCATCATCGGCGGGGTCGGCGGCGTGCTGGTATTTCTGCCCAACATCCTGTTTCTCTTTTTTGCCATTGCCATTCTGGAGGATTCCGGCTACATGAGCCGGGCGGCGTTTGTGATGGACGGTGTGATGCGCCGTTTCGGTCTGCAGGGGCGGTCATTTGTGCCGCTGGTGCTGGGATTCGGCTGCAATGTCCCGGCGATCATGGCGACCCGCACCATCGAATCCACGCGGGACCGCACGGTTACGATCATGGTACTGCCGCTGATGAGCTGCAGTGCCCGGCTGCCGATCTACGCTTTGCTGATACCGGCCTTTTTTGCCGTGAAATATCACGCCCTGATGATGTGGCTGATGTATGTGATCGGGGTGGTGATCGCGCTGGTGGCGGCCCGGCTTATGAAAGCAACGCTTTTTAAAGGGGATGGCGAGGTCTATCTGATGGAACTGCCGCCCTACCGGATGCCCACCTTCAAAAGTCTGATGCTCCACATGTGGGACCGCGGACGGATGTATCTGCAGAAAGCCGGTACGATCATTCTGGCGACCAGCATCATCCTTTATATCTGCAATACCTACCCGGAAAAGCAGGAGTTTCAGCAGGATTACGATGCGGCGATCGCGGCGGTCCAGGAACGGCAGACCGGCGTGGAGCCCGGCAGTGACATCGCAAAACAGTTGGAGGAACAGATCATCCGGCTGGAGAATGCCCGGCAGGCGGAATTGATGGCCTATACCATTTCCGGCCGGATCGGGCAGGCGTTGGAACCGGTGTTCCGGCCGATCGGATTCGACTGGATGCTGACGACCGCCTCCATTGGCGCGCTGGCCGCCAAAGAAGTGTTTGTTTCCCAGTTGGGGATCCTTTACGCCGAGGGCGAGACCGATTCCGGATCGGTTCCGCTGCGGGTCCGGCTGGCGCGGAATTACACGCCTCTGCAGGGGTTCTGTGTCATGCTTTTCTGTCTGCTTTCGATCCCCTGTCTGGCAACGCTGGCGATCATCCGGCGCGAACTGAATTCATGGAAGATGACCGGGGTGGAAGCAGTCGGATTGTTCGCACTGGCCTACATTTTAACGCTGATCGTTTATCAGACCGGGCTGTTGTTCCATATCGGCGTCGGGATTACCGGGTGAGCCGGGGCCGCGGACCCAGATGTTTTCGGCCGCCGTCAGCGGCAGTTCACCATCGGTGCCGTTTTTGCTGAACCGGAAAATCTGCCGGTCAGCGTCCGGTCCGCCGGGGATCACCACATCGCCCTCCGCCAGCGGCAGGGCGGCGGGATCGTTCAGATTGCGGCCCAGCCGGACGATCGTGACCGGGGTGCCGGGAGCAGCATTCCGCAACAGTTGCAGTGCGGGATCGGAATCAAGCAGTTCCATGGCTTCCGCCAGATAGATCTGGAGGGATTTGGCATCGCAACGCTTTTCGATCGCTTCGGAAAAAAGCACAAAGCGGCGGATGGTGTCGGCATCGATCACATGCTCCAGGTGACAGGCGGCGGTAGTGGCTTTGTCCGGCGGAATGCCGAGGATGCCGGAAAAGAACGCCTTCAACACTTTGTGACGGTGCATGACTTCGTGGGCGACCATTTCGCCCGCTGGCGTGAGCTGCACCGGGTAATGGGTGTTGTAAATGATCAGGCTCAATTTTTCCAACTGCCGGAGTGCCCCGGTGACAGAGGGCATTTTGACATGCAGTTTTTCGGCGATCTCCTTGGTATGGGCATGACCGTTGATGGCGATCAATTCCGCGATCGCTTCAAGATAGTCCTCCAGACTCGCTGTCAGAAAATGTGCCATAAAAACCGTTGCCCCCGATCCTTTGTTTCCGGACAATATCTCACGGATGGGCAGAAAAACAACCGCATTCGTCAGATTTTGCGGTTGTACCGCCAGAGAACGGCCGTGGCGCACCAGGCCGCCAGTGTCAGCAGGAGGGCGGTTTCGTGCCGGGGCGGCCGGAGCGTCAGCACATGATCCCCCGGCGGACAGGCAAAGATCAGCAGCCGGTCTTCTTCAAAATCCCGCTGTTCCGGAAACAGCGGCCTGCCGTTGAGCCGCCACCAGCTGCCCGGATTCTGGCTGATGTAGATGCGGTCGGAGGCCGTGGCGGAAAAACGGATCTCATTGGGACTCCAGAAGGTTTGGCGCGAAGTTCCGTTTTCTGAAAGAAATTCCCCCGCATAGCCCGGATGGCCCGCCGGCCGCCGGGGCGATACACACCAGTGATCGTAGCCCAGCAGCGGTTCGTAGGAGTCCAGCCGGGAAAGATTGCGGACCACTGAGGCGTAAACATCGTTGGTCCCGTTGTAATGGACCGTCAGGATCGGACCGTGAGGCGGTTCCGCGGCGCGTTCAAAAAGGGCCGATTCCGGCTGCCGCGGCAGATCGTACAGCCAGGTGTACCAGTTGTTGCAGAGCAGGCCGGTCAGCGACAGTCCGGCGAGCAGATACCAGAGCCGGACCGGCCGGGGATAACGCTGTTTCCATTCCGCAAAAGCCGGTGCCGCCGTGAGGACGAAAAAGAAGAGAAAGGGGATTTTCCAACGGGCAATGGCAAAGAAACTGGTGAATGGCGGAATGTGCCGCAGCCACCAGCCGGGGAGCCACGGCCGGGTGGCATCGAGCAGCAGCAAAAGGCAGATCAATGCCCCGAAATGCCGCCAGTTCGGGCGGCGGAGCGAAAGCAGAAAGAATCCCGCCGCAATGATGCCGGTGTAACATCCGATTTCGTGCCATTCCCAGCACAGTTGGCCGCCGACCGCCGCGACCGTGTGGATGGGAATGCCGGGAACCAGCAGGGAACGGAGAAATCGCCCGACCGGTATCTGCATCAGAAGATCCATCCGGCGCGGGAAATTCCCCAGCAGTTCCAGGGTCGTCACCAGCCGGTATCCGGCCATTGCCAGCATCGCGGCCGCCGCCAGCGCGGCCCGGCGGTAAAAGCACAGATCCCGGCGGTGGCGGTACCAGAGCGGGAGAAAAAATGCCAGGGCGACTGCGGTGTTCATCAGCGTGAAGTAATGCAGCGAGTGATTCAGCATCAGCCCGGCCGTGAGGCCGCCGGCAAGTGCGTATCCCCGGCTGTCAGGCAGATGCCGGATCAGCCAGACCAGCCAGGGCAGAAAAATCACCCCCGCCACGATCCAGTGCCCCTGGTACAGATGCAGATGGATCCCGCCGCTGGCGGCAAACAACATGGCCCCCCAACTGCGCGGCAGCCGGTCCTGCACATAATCCCCCAGGCAGAAGTACATGCCGACCGCCCCTGTCAGCAGATACAGCACCATGGCCACCCGCCATCCGTACCAGGTACCGAAAAGAAGGATGCAGGGCAACTCCAGCCCGGTCAGCGCGACCTGCGGATTCGCCGCCAGCGGGGTGCCGCCGTGGAGCCAGGGGGCCCAGAACGGGAATTGGGCGTATTCGAGGATCGTTTTGCGGACCGATTCGTAGAACGCAAGGAAGAGATCCAGATCGTCCAGAATGGGAAATGTCCCCGGTTGGAGCAGAAACGGCAGATAGACCAGAAGCGTGAAGCCGGGAACGGCCACCGCC
Source organism: Lentisphaeria bacterium (assembly GCA_017414565.1). Taxonomy (GTDB): domain Bacteria; phylum Verrucomicrobiota; class Lentisphaeria; order Victivallales; family Victivallaceae; genus RGIG1931. The sequence continues at coordinate 27,847 of JAFQLP010000033.1, forward strand.
GGTATCAGCCATCTGCCGGGGCATTTCATACCGGAAACTCCAGCGGATACGGGAGGGCATCGAGAAAGGCCCGGCCGTAACTTTTGGTCAGCACGCGGCGGTCGAGGATGCAGATGATGCCGCGGTCGTTGCGGCTGCGGATCAGCCGTCCGGCCCCCTGACGGAACCGGAGCAGGGCCGCCGGCAGGGTGTAATCCCGGAAAGCATTGCCGCCATCGGCCGTGATCTGTTCGCACCGGCCCTCGACCAGCGGATTGCCGGGGGAGGGAAAGGGCAGTTTGGTGATGATAACATTGCTGAGCGATTCGCCGGGAACATCGACCCCGGTCCAGAAACTGTCGGTCCCGAAAAGCACCGAATTGACATCATCGCGGAAGGTGTCAAGCAGTTGGGAGCGGGTCATTTCTTCGCCCTGGATCAGCAGCCGGTAGCGTTTGTCCCGGCAGTGATCCCGGAGTTCGGCGGCGCAATAGCGCAGATTGCCGTAACTGGTGAACAGGACAAAGGCTTTGCCGCCGGTAAGATCAAGACAGCCGGGCAATTCTCCGGCCAGTGCCGGCAGATAATCCCGGTCGGTCGGTTCCGGAATGGTGCGGCTGACCCGGATGGTGGCCTGATCGCGGGAAAACGGCGAATCAAGCAGCAGGGTGTCGCCATTGTCAAACCCGATTCGGCGGCAGAAAAAGTCAAAATTACCGCGGACCGTCAGCGTGGCACTGCTGAGGATCACCGGAAAATCCTGATGGAACAGCACCCGGTTCAGGATCTCCGCCACATTGAGCGGAGCCGCCTGGAGCGATACGCCGCCGCGCTCGTACTGCACATAGTAAACCGTTTTGGCCTGTTTCATGGCCATGAAGATTTCAAGCCCGTTGATGAAATCCCCGATCCGGTTGAGTTTGGATTCCAGTTCGGTGCGGTAATCGGCCTGATCCTGGGCGGTGGTGTAGTCGAAAAGCAGCCGGTGCAGGACCTTCAGAGGGGCACTGAGATTGTCTTCAAAGCCGGACATGGAGCGGATCCGGCGGGCGGAACCGTCGCATTCATTCCGGGCTTCGTGGAGAAATTCCTCAAACTGACGGTAGAAGATCGCCGCTTCGTCCCGTACCGAGGCAATGGTTTGACGCAGAGCCAGTTCCTCCGCCCCCGGCCGGATCAGCAGACCGCGGGCGTTGTCCGGATTGAACAGCCGGTTCAATGTGGCAAAGAGCGCGGCCCGGGAAAGATGCAGTCCCAGATGTTCGGCGGCGTTGTCCTCCAGCGAATGGGCTTCGTCAATGACCACGGTCCCGTAATTGGGCAGCAGGGCACCGGGACTGCCTTCGTTCCGCATGGCCAGATCGGTGAAGAAAAGCGCGTGGTTGGCGACCACGATATCGGCTTCGGCCCAGCATTGCCGGGCTTTGAAGTAAAAACAGCGGTGAAAATCCCGGCATGCCCCGCCGGGACAATTCCCCGATTCACAGCAGATTTGCTGCCAGAGCAGCGGATCGGGGCGGAACGGCAGCTCATCGCGTTCCCCGGAAAGCGAGCGTTCCGCCCAGTCAACGATGCGCGACAATTCCCCGGCAAGCGAGGCCGCCGGAAGCATCATGCCATTTTTCTCCGCTGCCAGCATGGTCAGCCGCCGGAGACACAGGAAATGGCTTTTGCCTTTGGCCAGCGCGGCTTTGAACGGGACCCCGGTGAGCTGCCGCAGCAGCGGCAGGTCGCGCCGGACCAGTTGTTCCTGCAGATGGATCGTTTCGGTCGTGACCACGGTGGGCAGTCCGGGACGGCGCGCCGCCCGGTAGATCAGCGGGATCAGATAGGCGAAACTTTTGCCGACTCCGGTAGGGGCTTCCACCACCAGATTGGCCCCGTTGCACAGCGATACCGCGATCTCCCGGGCCATGGCCAACTGCTGGGGACGGAATTCGCATTTGCGCTGTTCCAGCCGGGCGGTCTGCATCAGAATGCCGCCGGGGGAGAAAAAATGTTCGGATTCCGCGATCAGACCGTCATCGGGCGGGGGCGGCGGAGCCTCGATTTCGTAGGCATCGACATCGAAGGAGAGATCATCGAGCAATGACTCAACGCTCTCCGGCAGATTGTCTGAAGGTTCCGGTATGCGGTCTGGGATCTGGATCAAGGTTGGCTCCACTGTTTGAAATGATGGGAAAATACACCGGGAGTGTTTTTTTTCAAGCAAAAAAGCATTGGAAATTTGCGAAAATCTGAAAGCAGTGTATTTTTTATAAAAAAGAAGTAAAGACAAAACAGGCAGACAGCCGGGTCCGGCCGGCGATCGATAAAAAAATGCGTACACTCAATTGGTATGTCACCCGCGGTTTTCTGTTGTCGTTCTGCATGGCGATCGTGGTGCTGACATTTGTTATGACCGGTGCGAACCTGGTGCAGGCGATGGATTTTCTTTCCCGCGGGGTGCCGTTTTCGCTGTTTCTGGAGTTCACCCTCAGTCTGATGCCGCGGGTGCTGACCTTTACGATCCCCTGGGCGGTGCTGGTGGGGGTGATGCTGGTTTTCGGGCGGCTTTCGGCGGATTCGGAGATCACTGCCATGCGGGCCTGCGGGGTTTCGCTGCTGCAGATCATGTCGCCGATCCTGATCATTACTTTTGCCCTGACCTGTTTGTGTCTGTATCTGCAGGTCGAGGTCGGGCCGCCGCTGTTGGGACATTCCCGGGAATTGGCCACCGAAACCATGCTGGATACCCCGGAGGCATTGTTTGAGCCGGGAAGACCGCTGATGTACGACAACGCGGCGATCAGCATCATGGACAAAACCGAAGACGGTACGCTGATCGGCGTGCAGATCTATCAGATGGACAAACGCGGTGCCATGGCACTGGATATTTCCGCGGCCACCGCCAAATTGCGGGTCGATCATGAACAGCGGCGGCTGATGATCCGGTTGTACGATTGTCTGCTGGTGGACAAAAAATCCAAGCCGGAACTGCGTAACGCCCACGCCGAAATGGAATTCGGGTTCGATTACGGCAAAGAACTGAACCGGATCCGGTTGGGGGTCCGTCCCAAGTACATGCGTTTGAAAGATTTGATGGCGTATATCAAACTGGAACGGATGATGAATCACTCCACGATCAAGGAGGAGATCGAACTGAACCAGCGGATCGCATTTGCGCTGGCACCGATGGCGTTTCTGCTGCTGGGGATGCCGCTGGCGATCCGGGCTTCGCGCAAAGAAACTTCGGTCGGGCTGTTTTTGAGTGTGCTGCTGGCGGGTGGATTCTGTCAGACGATCATCATCTGCAAATCGCTGGAAAACATCCCGCAGATCTATCCGCAATATTTGCTGTGGCTGCCGAACATTCTGTTTCAGGTGGGCGGTGCCATCATGATTTACCGGATCAGTCAGAAATGAACCGCAACGGATGGCTGATATTCTGGTTGATACTGCTGTTTGCGGCGGTCTGTTTTTTCGGAATATTGACGATCAATGCCATCGACCGGTTGAATGCTTCGGTCCGGGAATGGAAGGCCGGAGCGGAGCGTGCCGGGGCAATGCCGGCGGCCGCCGCACCGGCAGCGGTGCCGGTCGTTGCCGCGGGTGCGGAACCGGTTGCCAACCGGGCGTACTTCGATCCGGCGGCCGTTGATGGCGGCCGTCTGGTGGCGGCGATCCAGGCCGATCCGCAGAATCTCAATTATCTGATCAACAACGATGCCGCGACGGCGGAATTTCACGCGCTGGTGAATGCTTCGCTGGCGGCCACCGATTATGCCAATCCCGATATCTGGCGGCCGATGATGGCGGAATCGTGGGAGATCTCGGAGGACCGTTTGAGCTACCATATCCGGTTGCGGCGGGGCATCCTGTGGCAGGATTTCACCGATCCGGTGACCGGGCGGCGGTGGGAAAACCGCGAGGTGACGGCGCATGACTTCAAATTTTTCATTGATGTCATCCGGAATCCGCAGGTGAATTGCGAGCCGTTGCGGGTCTATTATCAGGATCTGGATGGGATCGAGATCCTCAATGATTACGAATTCGTGGTCCGGTGGAAACGGAAATTTTACGGATCGCTCCGGTGTACCCTGGGGATGTCGCCGCTGGCCCGGCATCTGTATGCCGATTACCCGGAACCCTTCGACGGAGCCCGGTTCAATGAAGACAATGCCCGCAACCGGATGATCGTGGGGTGCGGACCGTACCGGTTCGATCGCTGGGAAAAAGATGTGCGGGTGGTTTTTGTCCGCAATGAACAGTATTTCGGCAAACAGCTGGGGATCGCCCCGGCTTTGAAATACCGGGTCTTTGAGATGATCAAACTGCCGAATACCCGTTTTCAGGCATTGCTGGCCGGGCGGTTGGATCTGCTGGGGCTGACGCCGGAGCAGTGGGAACGGCGCACGGATATTCCGGAATTCGCCGATGGAAAATTGAAAAAATTCCAGTATCCGGGCCATGTTTACACCTACATCGGATACAATCTCAAACTGCCGCTGTTTCAGGATTGCCGGGTGCGTCAGGCACTGACGATGCTGGTGGATCGGGAAAAGATCCTGCGGGATATTTACTGCGGGCTCGGATTGGTTGCCACCGGACCGTTTTTCCCGGGCAGTCCCTATGCCGATCCGGCGATCAAACCGTGGCCGTTTGATGTGGCGGCGGCCCGGAAACTGCTGGCGGAAGCCGGTTGGCGCGATACCGATCAGGATGGTATTCTGGACCGGAACGGCGAAAAATTCAGTTTCACGATCATGCAGGTGGCATCGCATCCCCTGTAGCAGCGGATGCTGCCGATGATCAAGGAGACCATGGCTCTGGCGGGGGTGGAAATGAAGATCCAGCCGCTGGAGTGGTCGGTTTGTCTGCAACGGCTTCAGGAGCGAACCTTTGAAGCCTGCACGCTGGGGTGGACCTTGCCATCGGACCCGGACCCCTATCAGGTCTGGCATTCCTCCATGGCGGATGTGCCCGGTTCCAGCAACCATATCGGGTACAGCAATCCGCAGCTCGACCGGTTGATCGAGGAATTGCGCGGTACCTTCGAGCGTGACCGCCGGGTGGAATTGTGCCGCGAGATCGGGGCGATCCTGCACGAGGACCAACCCTATACATTTCTGTTTGTTCCGATGACACTGACGGCCCTGTCGGGGCGTTACCGCAATGTGCGGGTGTTTCCGGATACAGGGCTTGCCGTTGAAATTTTCTGGGTGCCTGCCGCTGAACAGCGGGCCGTGCCCGGTTTGTAAAGACCAAGGAGGAAAAATGAGTATCAAAGTTACGGTGATCGGTGCTGCAGGGCGTATGGGACGCCGGTTGGTGGCCCATATTCTCGAAGCCTCTGATATGCAGTTGGCCGGGGCCATCGAATACGCGGGATCCCCGTTTATCGGACAGGATGCCGGGGTGTTGGCCGGGGTGCAGCCGGCGGGCGTTGCCATATCGTCCGATCTGGCGGCGGTGCTGGATGTGAGCGATGCGGTCATTGATTTTGCCACCGGGCATGTGATCGAGGATGTGACCGCGGCGGTCAAGGCCGGTTGCAGTGCCGTGGTCGGCACAACGGCATTGACGGCGGAAATGAAGTCGCAATTGGCCGGATTGAGTGCCGATGGCGGCCGTCTGGTGGTGGCTTCCAATATGAGTGTCGGGGTCAATCTGCTGTTCAAACTGGCGGCGGAAGCGGCCCGGCTGCTGGACGGGTACGATATTGAGATCGTGGAAATGCACCACAACCAGAAAAAAGATGCCCCCTCCGGTACGGCGGTGCGGCTGGCCGAGATCATCTGCGAAAGCACCGGGCGCGATTACGATACCGATGTCCGGCACGGCCGGGAAGGCATGGTCGGCGCGCGGACGGCGCGGGAGATCGGGATGCACGCTCTCCGCGGCGGTGATGTAGTCGGCGATCACACCGTGGTCTTTGCCGTCGGCGGGGAACGGGTGGAATTGACCCACAAGGCATCCAGCCGTGATACCTTTGTCATGGGGGCGTTGCGGGCGGTCCGTTTTCTGGCGGCGGCGAAGCCGGGGTTGTATGATATGCAGGATGTGCTCGGACTCAAATGATCATGCGTCATTACTGGATCATAGCCGGAGAGACCTCCGGGGATATTTACGGGGCCCGGCTCGGTCGGGAATTGATCGAACTGGGGCGTCAGCACGGCGAAGAGGTCCGTATTTCCGGCATGGGCGGTGCCGCCATGCGGAAGGCGGGCTTCGATCTGAAGGTTGACTCCACGGAACTCGGGGTGGTCGGGATCTTTGAAGTGCTCGGCCTGATCGGGACGTTCATCCGGATTTTTTTCCGGCTGCTCAAAGAGGTGGAGCAGGAACGGCCGTCGGCGGTGATCCTGATCGATTATCCGGGATTCAACCTGCGTTTTGCCAAGCGTTTGCACCGGATGGGCATTCCGGTGATCTGGTATGTGTCGCCCCAGGTGTGGGTGTGGGGCAAAAAACGGCTGCCGGTATTGGCGGAGGTCTGCTCCAAAATGCTGGTGATTTTCCCTTTCGAGGTCGATGTTTACCGGCCGACCGGACTGGAGGCGGAATTTGTGGGGCATCCTTTAATCGACCTTTACCGGGAACGGTGTGATCTTTCGATCGTCCGTGATCCCAATCTTTTTCTGCTGCTGCCCGGCAGCCGGAAACTGGAGGTCGCCCGGCTGCTGCCGCGGATGCTGGCAACCATTACCGGGGTGGCCAAAAAACATCCGGAGATGCGGTTCGTGCTGACATCGCCGCGGGAACGGGTGACGCAGCAGTGCCGCGAGATCGATGCGGCATTCCGGAAACGGCACCCGGATACGCCGCCGGTGGAATTCATCACCGGCCGCTCGGCGGAATTCCAGCAGCGGGCCGGGACCGGATTGGCGGCCAGCGGGACGGTGACGGTGGAAGCTGCGATCGCCGGCTTGCCGCTGGTGGTGGTTTACCGCATGAGTCTGCCGACACTCCTGATCGGTCTGGTGCTGGTGAAATTGTACCGCGGATTCTTTACCATGACCAATATCATTGCCGGTTGGCGGGTGTACGAAGAATTCCTGCAGTGGCGGGTGCATCCCCGGCGGCTGATCCCGGCGGTGGAGCGGATCCTGCCCGGCGGTTCCCGGCGGCAGGAGGTGGAACGCGGGATGGCGGAAGTCCGGCATTTGCTTGAGCCGTCGCGGGACAGTGCCCTGCAACAGGCGGCCGAGTCCTGCTGGATGTTGCCGGTCGATAAAAAGGAGCTGTAAAAAACGCCGGATTCCGGTTGCGTTGCGGCGTTTGTCGTGTATATTAAAGGTCGGGCTTTTTTCTGAGTTGTTTCGATAAAGAATGAACATATTTGCGAAAGGAAGTGTCTTATGCCGCGTCGTGAGGATATCAAGAAAATTTTGATCATCGGTTCCGGTCCCATTATCATCGGTCAGGCGTGTGAATTTGACTATTCCGGCACCCAGGCCTGCAAAACGTTGCGGGCCGAGGGTTATGAGATCGTGCTGGCCAACAGCAATCCCGCCACCATCATGACCGACCCCGGCATGGCGGATCATACCTACATCGAACCTCTGACTGTGGACAGTCTGGCCAAGATCATCGAACGCGAACGGCCCGACGCCCTGTTGCCGAATCTGGGCGGTCAGACGGCTTTGAACCTGGCCAGCGCGCTGGACGAAGCCGGGGTTCTCAAAAAATACGACGTGGAAGTCATCGGCGTGGATCTGGAAGCCATCAAACGCGGCGAAGACCGGATCGAATTCAAAAATACGATGAACGCGATCGATGTGCCCATGGCCGCATCGGAACCGTGCTATTCGGTGGAAGAGGCCGAAAAAGTTGCCGATAAACTCGGTTATCCGGTGGTGCTCCGCCCGGCGTACACCATGGGCGGTACCGGCGGCGGTATCGTGTACAATGTCGAAGAACTCCGCGAAGTCGTCAACCGCGGTCTGGCCGCCAGTCTGATCGGTCAGGTGCTGGTCGAAGAATGCGTGATCGGCTGGGAGGAACTGGAACTGGAAGTCATCCGCGATGCCAACGGCAAAAAGATCACCGTCTGCGGGATCGAAAACGTGGACCCGATGGGCGTCCATACCGGCGACAGTTTCTGCGTGGCTCCGATGCTGACGGTGCCGCAGTCGGTCCAGGACCGGCTGCAGGATTACGCCTACCGGATCATCGATGCCATCGGCGTGGTCGGCGGCTGCAATGTGCAGTTCGCGCACAATCCGGCCGATGACCGGATCATCGTGATCGAAATCAACCCGCGTACCTCCCGTTCCAGTGCGCTTGCGTCCAAAGCCACCGGGTTCCCCATCGCTGTGGTTTCCACCCGTATGGCGGCCGGGATGCACCTGGAGGAAATGCCCTACTGGCGCGACGGTTCGCTGGATCGTTACACGCCGTCGGCCGATTATGTCGTGGTGAAATTCGCCCGCTGGGCATTTGAAAAATTCCCGCAGGCCAAGAATGCGCTCGGTACCCAGATGAAGGCGGTGGGCGAAGTCATGTCCATCGGCAAGACCTTCAAAGAAGCGTTGCAGAAAGCGATCCGGTCACTGGAGATCGGCCGGTCCGGTCTGGGAATGGTGCCGGCGTTTGAGAAAATGCCGTTGGAACAGTTGCGCGAAGCGGTCCGGACGGCTTCGAGCGAGCGTTATTTCCAGCTTTACGCGGCCATGAAAAAAGGTTTGACGGTGGAAGATGCCCACCGCCTGACCCGGATCGGCACCTATTTCCTGCAGAATATCCTGGAACTGGCCCAGTTGGAAAATCAGCTGACGGCGTGCAACTGGATGTCGCTGCCGGATGAATTGCTGATCCGCGCCAAACAGGATGGTTTTTCCGATAAATATCTGGCCAAACTCTTCAGCGTGACGGAAAACGAGATCCGCAAACGCCGGGTGTCGCTGGGCTGTACCGCCACCTTCTGCCGGGTCCCGGTCAGCGGCGTGGACGGCGGCGAAGATTACTATTACTCCACCTACACCGGCGCGGCGGATGAAGTGCCGGTCAGCGACCGGAAAAAGGTCATGGTCCTGGGCGGCGGTCCGAACCGTATCGGTCAGGGTATCGAATTTGACTACACCTGTGTCCACGCGGCCTTTGCCCTGCGGGATGCCGGTTATGAAACCGTGCTGATCAACTGCAACCCGGAAACCGTTTCCACCGACTACGATACCAGCGACAAACTCTATTTCGAGCCGCTGACGGTGGAAGATGTGCTGGCTGTCTATCAGAAAGAAAAACCGGAAGGCGTGATCGTCCAGTTCGGCGGTCAGACCCCGCTGAATATTGCCCAGGAACTCAAAGATCTCGGGGTCAATATCATCGGTACCCAGCCCGAAGGCATCCGTCTGGCGGAAGACCGCGAATATTTCCGTGAACGCATGATCGCGCTGGGCATCCGTCAGCCGGAAAGCGGCACCGCCCGCTCGCTGGATGAAGCGATCGAGATTGCCCGCAACATCGGTTATCCGGTGATGGTCCGTCCGTCTTTCGTGCTGGGCGGTCGCGGCATGATGGTCATTTACGACGAAAAAACGCTGGCCAGATATGCCGTTGAGGCGATCCAGGTCAGCCCGGAATATCCCATGCTGATCGACCGTTTCCTGGACAATGCCATTGAAACGGAGGTCGATGCGCTCTCCGACGGCAAAGATACTTTCGTTGCCACGGTGATGGAACACATCGAACAGGCCGGTATCCACTCCGGTGACTCCGCCTGCGCGATCCCGCCGATCACCCTCGATCCGAAATACATCAAAATCATCGAAGACCATGCGGCCGCGATCGCCCGCGACTTCAAGGTCGTCGGTATTCTGAACGTGCAGTTTGCGGTCTTCCAGGGCGAGGTTTACATTATCGAAGCGAATCCGCGTGCCTCCCGGACCGTGCCGCTGGTGGCCAAAGTCACCGGTGTGCCGCTGGCCCGCATTGCCACCAATCTGATGCTGGGCAACAAACTGGCGCAGTATAAGGATATGCTGATCAAGAAAGACAAGCGTTATGTCGGTGTCAAAGAAGCCGTGTTCCCCTTCAACATGTTCCCGGAAGTCGACCCGGTCCTCGGACCGGAAATGCGCGCCACCGGCGAAGTGATGGGGCTGGCGGACAATTTCGGTCTGGCCTACTACAAAGCCCAGGTGGCGGCCGGCGGCCCGCTGCCGCTGGAAGGTACTGCGCTGATCACGGTTTCGTCCGGTGCCCGCGAATCGGGTGAATTGCTGGATGTGGCCAGAAATCTCCGGGAACTCGGTTTTGCCATCGTTGCCACCGAGGGGACCAGAGATTATCTGGCGGCCAACGGGATTGAGGTCAAGAGTGTCTGCAAACTCAGCGAAGGCCGCCCGAATGTGGCCGATCTGATCAAAAACCATTCGGTCCAGTTGATCATCAACACCCCGGCTGATTACGGCAGCAAACTGGATGACAGTTTCATCCGTATGATGGCGATCCAGTACCGGATCCCGTATATGACGACGCTGGCGGCGGCCACCGCATCGGTCGCCGGTATCCGGGCGGCGCGGGAGAACAACATTGTGCCGAAATCGCTTCAGGAGTATCAGTCCGGGCGGTAATGCCGGGGCGGCGGCGGGCGTGATTCCCGCCGCGGAAAGGATACGATGGGATTTGACAACGGAAGTGTGACTTTTTCGATCTTTGAACTCAATGGTGAACTGCCGGCGGATGCGGTCGAACTCTTTGCCGCCCGGAAAGCCGGTACGCTGGACAGCGTCAGCAGCGATCCCGAAGCGGAACCCCAGGTCGGCTGGGTGACCGGCCGGCATCTGCTCGACAACGTGATCGACGATGTTTCGATCCATTGCGGCACCTGGCTGCATGTGGCCATGCGGACCGCCTGCCGGAAGTTGCCGGCATCGCTGCTGCAGGCGTTCTGCCGCCGCGAGGAGCAGGCGTATCTGGAGGTCAACCATGCGGATTTTGTGCCGGGTAAGAAACGGCGGGAGATCCGCGAAAGCGTGATCGCCCGTTATCTGCCGATGATGACACCGTCGCTGTCGGCATTGCCGGTTCTGATCGATCCGGCGGCGGGGGAGATGTATCTGGGAACGGGGTCTCCGGCCAAGATCGAAAGTTTTACCGATTTCTTTTATTCGACGCTCGGCGTTGATTTTGTGCAGTGGACTCCGGCGACGATGCTGGACCGGTTTTTCCAGACCACCGAGGCGGCGTTTCCGGCGATCCGTTTTGCCGATGTGCCGGGTGACGGCGAACCGGTGATCGGGCGCGATTTCCTGACCTGGCTCTGGTATTACAGCGAAACGACCGGCAAGATCACCACCGAAGACGGGGAATTCGATCTGCTGATCGAGGGGCCGCTGACACTGGTGGATGCCTCCGAAGCCAATGGGGCCGAGGAAACGGTGATCCGCAAAGGCAACAGCCCCCAGCGCAGTGCCGAAGCAAAATCGGCTCTGGCGACCGGGAAAAAACTCAAAAAAGCGAAATTTTCGCTGACCCGCGATCCCGAGATCTGGAGCGGCACATTCGATGCTGACACATTCTCCTTCAGTTCGGTAAAATTGCCGGAAGGAGAGGCCATGGAGTCATTTGACCGGTTCCGGGAACGGCAGGAATTCCTGCAGATCTTCAAGGGTGCCATGGAGGCATATTTTAAGGTTTTTGCCGGGACATTTCTGAAAGGCGATGCCGATAAGGCCATGAAACAGCTTCAGGAATGGGCCGCCGGACGGGATGCCATCTGATCCGGGTGTGAATGCCGGAATGTTCCTGCTGCCGCCGCGATAAAACCGGGTGACAGCAGGATTTTTTTTGCATGGGAGGGCAATGATGATGCAGGAATTTTATGTGGCATGCGGTGCGGATACGCCGGATGGCGGGATCTATCGCTGCCGGATCGGGGCGGACGGGAAA
>JAFQLP010000034.1 GCA_017414565.1 Lentisphaeria bacterium
GTGCGGGGAAGATAACCTTTTTTCAAAAAGGTGTCTTCACCGCAAAGCCCTTTGGCAGCAGCTTTTTTTATTGTTTGAGTTGAATATTTTGCGATTTGATAAAAATAGTTGGAATTGCTTTTATCGGTGACGATACAAGCAATTCCGTTGAAAGTTTTTGGAAGATGGGGTGCGGGGAAGATAACCTTTTTTCAAAAAGGTGTCTTCCCCGCAAAGCCCTTTGGCAACAGCCTCGCAGGATCATTCAGCGGCGGCCGCCATGCCTGCCGGGCCGGGGATTGTGGCGGGGCGGGGGCGGCGGCTGACGGTGCGGACGGATGTGGATGGGACGGGTGAACACCGGCGCGACCACCGGGGCTGTCACGACCGTCTGTACCGGAGCCGTGACAACTGTCTGCACCGGCGTTGTCACAACCGTTTGCACCGTTTGCACCGGGGTGGTCACGACTGTCTGTACCGGTGTTACCGGCGTTGTCACGACCATCTGTACCGGTGGCGGGTTGGCGACCCGCAAAACCTCTGCCGCCAGCCCGATGCAATTGCCCACCAGTCCGACGACATTCCGGTTGTCATCGTGGTGGTGGGGACCGGCCATGGCTCCGAATGGGGCAATAACAATACCGGTCATCAGGATCCACGCATTCATCTTCTTCATAGCACACCTCCTTTTGTGTTGCTGTTCTATGAAGAGAAACGCTGTTTCTTTTAATTTATTTTCCAAAATATTCGGAAAATCAAAATAAATAAGAAAAAATCCCCCGGGCCAGGCGGGGGAATCAAGTCAAAGGTGTTGTTTGGCGTGGGCAACCACTTTATCATAAGAGAGTTGCCCGCCGAAAAGATCGAGCGCGGAGCCGATCGTGTAATGGATTCGGCCGTTACCGGCTTCTTCGATGGCGGCAATGTCTTCAAAATTGCGGATACCACCGGCATAAACGCAGGGCAGGGGCGAAACCTCCGCCAGCAGGGCCAGCAGATCCCGGTCGATACCGGCGCACTTGCCTTCCTCATCCACGGCATGGATCAGGAATTCGGCACAGTCCTGCGCCAGTTCATCCATCATGGCGGCATCGATCCGGCACCGGGTGAATCGCTGCCATCGGTCGGTGACGATCCAGTAATCTCCGTCGCGGCGGCGGCAACTGAGATCCAGCACCAGCCGGTCGCGCCCGGTGATCTGTTTCAATTTTTCCAGCCGGTCGCGGTGCAATTCACCATCGGCAAAAACATAACTGGTTACGATCAGTTTGTCGGCACCGGCATCCAGCCATTGCGCCGCATTACCGGCGTTGATGCCACCGCCCACCTGCAGGCCGCCCGGCCATCCGGCCAGCGCATCCCGGGCCGCCTCTTCGTTGCCCGGACCGAGCATGATGACATGCCCGCCGCGGAGATCGTCGCTGCGATACCGGCGGGCGTATTCCCGGGGCGGCAGGGCGGAAACAAAATTGGTGCGGAGCGAAGCCCCGGCATCGTCAAGCGTGCCGCCAACGATCTGTTTGACGACACCGCTGTGAAGATCGATGCAGGGGCGGAATTCGGCACGGGGCATGGAATCACTCGGCCGGGAAGATATCCAGCGAGCCGTAGCGTTCGCGGAGTTTCATTTTGCCGGCATCGTCCGCTTTGTTGAAGCTGGCGCGGAGGTAACGCTCGGCAATTTCCCGGGCCGCATCGCGGACGGCATCGGAGGGATAGGTCATCCAATCTGCCGACAGCGCGGCGATCTCGCCGCCCGCCAGAGCCACGACAAAGGAACTGCCGGTGGTCTTGAATTTGCGGTCGAGCCGTTTGGTGAAGAGCTGGCGGAGCTGGAGATCGTTCAGATCGAGCGTCAGTTCTTTGCCGTCCAGATCTTTGCCGTAAAGCGTGGCACCTTCGATGCGGTCACAGCAGAAAAGGCTGGAACTGCCGGGTTTCTGGATCAGGAGCGATTTCATGTTTTCCGGAGCGACCAGGAATTCACCGATGGCCCGGGCCGTGGGATACACATCGTTCAGGGTCTTGGCCAGACCGGCGTAACTCCGGGCGGCGGCCAATTCCTCTTTCTGGGCATCGTAGGGCAGATCGCCTTCGGCCTGCTCGGCCTTGCGGTTCTGCTGTTTCCAGGCAGTATCTTTGGCGGCGGTCAGCGACTGCACAAATGCCGCAACCAGTTGATCTTTGTCATTTTCGATCTTCTTGAGATAGGGAGCCACGCGCCATTCCAGCGAATTGCGGATGGCTTCATCGGCCTGAACCGCCTGTTCAGCCACATCGGAGGTCTTCTGGGCCGCTTCGGTGGTTTTTTCCGCCAGTTCATTCAATTTGTCCCGGGCCGCCTGTTCCTGCTGGGCGGCGGCGGTGCGGAGGGCTTCCTCCTGGGCCAAGGTCTGCTTGCGGGCGGCTTCCCGGAAGGGAGCCACGCGGGCGGCTTCGTCGGCCGGAGCCATGATCCGGTTGATCGCGGCCGCGGCTTTCTTTTCTTCCGCCGTCACGGCTTCCGGATAGGTGGCAAAGAATTCATCGGCGGCGGCCAGATTCTGGGCTTCGTTCTGGGGTTCCAGTTTGAACGCGCGGGCCAGTTTGTTGGCCGCCCGGATGTAGTCGGGACGGGTCTTCGGAGCCGCCGGAGCCATCTGACGGAGCGGCGGCGCGGTACGGGTCACGCCGCCACCGGCCGGAACGGTTCCGGGGGTCTGGGTGTTCCGGGTCTCGGAAAGCGAAATGAACATGCCCTGCTGACGGTCATAGGCTTTGCCGAACATCGCAAGGACTTTGTCTTCAAAACCGTGGGCACTGGCCGGCAGGGTCTGGGTTTTGACCAGGCTGATGAAGACGGCACCGGCAGCCGCCAGGATCACCACCACGGCCAGCGGGATCTTCCAAGCCAGCGGCGGGATCTTGAAGTCGGCTTTTTTCTTCTGATCCTGGTCAAGTTTCTGCAGGATCGGCGGTCCCTTCAGACCTTCATCCTCCTGGGCCGGTTTTTCTTCTTTGATACTCAAGGCCGCCCGTTGCGGTTGGGCCGCAGGACGGCTGGGCTGCTGTTCTTTCGGGGCGGCCGGGGCAATCGCCGAAGCCGACGGGGTAAGTTTAGATCCTTCCATTCTTGATTCTCCAAGTTTTGCTCCGGTGGTCCGGGAGGCATCGAAGCTTTCGACCCCGCGGGAGTCACCGAATTTCGGCGTGCGTTCCGCGGAAGATTGGGCGAGCGTGATTTTCTGCGGCTGGGCCTGCAGTTGCGGCTGCGCCGCGGCGACAGCCGGAGCATTCGCGCTGTTGAGATACTGTTTCAGATCGGCAACGAGATCCGCCGCGCTCTGATACCGGTTGTTTTTGTCTTTTTCCATCATCTTGCAGACGATGCGGTTCAGTTCCGGGCCGATCGCCGGGACGACTTCGATCGGCGGTGTCAGGGTTCCTTCCACATGCTGGCGGGCGATTTCGTCGCCGGTTTTGCCGGTGTAGGGGATACGCCCGGTGATCAGGTGGTAAAAGGTGGCACCCAGACTGTAGATGTCGCTGCGGACATCGGTTTCCTGCCCGTACAACTGTTCGGGGCTGATATACTGCGGCGTGCCGATGACTTCTTCTTCGTCTTCGCCGGGCGTATTGGAAAACGCGGCGGTCTTCGCCAGACCGAGGTCGGCCAATTTTGCCTGGCCGCGCTTGGTCAGCATGATGTTGTCCGGTTTGATATCCTGATGGACCATCTTCTGTTCGGTCCAGGCGCAGTCGAGCGCATCCGCCACCGACCGGATGATCCGGGCCGCCTGCCGGGGCTCGATGACCTTGGACTTGGCAAGCACATGCTTCATCGTTTCGCCCTCGATGAATTCCATGGCGAAGAAGCAGGCCCCGTCGATCGTACCGGCCGCGTACACCTGCACGATATTCGGATGGTTGATCTTGGCGGCATTCAGGGCTTCGTGGTTGAAGTTTTTGACAAAGTCGGGATCGTCCTTGAGTTTCTCCTGAAGGATCTTCAGGGCGACCTGCCGGTCGAGTGAGATCTGGCGCGCCAGAAAAACGATCCCCACGCCGCCGCGGGCGATCTCCCGGAGGATCTCAAAATCCCCGATTACCGTACCGGGAGCAAATTTTTCGGTAGGCAGCGTGATGCTTTTTTTGCATTGCTGGCATTCCACAGCGGCCCCGGGTTCCCCCGTGACCACGGCTTTGCATGTCGGACAAATGAAACGCATATTGATTCCTGCTGTTTGCGGTTGCTGTTCGGGTGATGGAGGGGGTTACAGCGAACGGTCGCCGATGATCCCGCCGCTGTCGGCCGAAAGGAAGATCCCTTCAAAATTCATGCGGAGGGAATCCGGATTGTCGGAGGCCTCCAACGCATCTTCTTCGGTGATGATGCCGTCGTTCACCAGCTGCAGCAGCGACATGTTGAAACTGATCATGCCATCGCTGTCGCCGCCCATGATTGCTGCCGGCAGTTTGTCGAGCCGGTTGTCCTGGATCAGTTTGGTGATGACCGGGGTGTTGAGCATGATTTCCCACGCCGGGACCCGGCCGTTGCCCATGGCACGGGTGATCAGCCGCTGCGAGATGATGGCCGCCAGATTGTTGGCCAGTGCTTCGCGGATGGAGTCCTGTTCGTCTTTCTGGTAAAAGTCGAGGATACGGGTGATCGACTGGGTCGAGTTGGTGGCGTGGAGGGTGGACAGCACCAGGTGGCCGGTGTCCGCCGCCTGCAGGGCCGCTTCAAAACTGGCGCGGTCGCGCATTTCGCCGACCAGAATGATATCCGGGTCCTGACGCAGGGCGTGGACCAGGGCCGAGGCAAAAGACGCGGTGTCGATGCCGACTTCGCGCTGGTCGAAGATCGACATGTTGTCCTTGAATTCGTATTCGATCGGGTCTTCGATGGTGATGATGTGACGGCGGAAACGCTGATTCACATATTCCATCATGGCCGCCAGGGTGGTGGATTTACCCGAACCGGTGGTCCCGGTGACGAAGATGATGCCGCGGGGCGTTTCCGCGATCCGGCCCAGTGTGTTCGGCAGCCCCAGATCTTCAAACGAGCGGACGGTGTTTTTGACATGCCGCAGGTTGACGGCAATGGTGCCGCGCTGACGGTGGAGGTTGACACGGAAACGGCCGACGTCTTCTTCGAGAAGAGATACGTCCACGTCGCCGACATCATGGAATTTCTGCCGGTGTTCTTCCTGGGTGATCTGTTCAAAAAACTGCTGAAGTGCGGCGGCATCGGGGATGTAACTGGTATCGACCAGATCGTTGCCGACCCGGAAAACCGCCGGACCGTCCACCTTGAGGTGGATATCCGAAGCTTCGTTTTGAACTGCCAGTGCAAGCAGTTTGTTGAGAACGGTTTTTGCCATTATTCGATAACTCCTGAATTGTCTGAAAAAACTGTTTTATATACCTTTTATTTAAGGTATCACAATATTCCGAAGTTGCAAGCGGCGGAAAGGAATTCAGCGCGTTTTTCCGGCATGTTCCAGGCGATTTCATCGATCAGCGGCAATTCCGGCCACAGCCGGTGCAGACGGGCCGCAAAAAAACCGGCTCCGGTACCGGTCGGGCGGCCGGTTTCGTCAAATTGCGGTGTATCAGTCAGTCCGCAGCTGGGGGAACGGCTTTTCAGGATCGCACCATTGATCCCCAGTTGCCGGAGCCGGAGCGTTTCCTGCCGGACAAATTCCTCCATCCGGTCACTCCAGTCGGTTTGGCCATCGGTGGTGGTCAGCCGGTCTCCGCGGCAATGGATCGGCGGGCGCGGCACCGGCATCCCGCAGCCGCATTCCGGACAAAACGGGATCAGTCGGCAGGGCGCGGCAATGATGGCCGGGTCCCCTTTGGACCGGCCGTCGTAACGCACCGGATTGCCCAGCAGACACGAACTGACCGCCAGGATCAGCATACGGGCGATACCTCCGCCATGGCGGCGCGGATGAGATCCGGCAGATCGTCGGCGATCAACCCCCGCTGCGGCGTGGTTTCTCCGGCGCGGCCGTGCAGATACACCGCCAGCCGGGCCGCATCAAATGCAGACA
>JAFQLP010000004.1 GCA_017414565.1 Lentisphaeria bacterium
CCGCCGACAAAACCGTCGCCGCCGCCGATACGGTCAAGCACGGCGATGGTGCGGGGCTCGACCACCTGCCATTCGCCGTTGACATTGGCGATGGCACCCCAGAGGTGTTCATTGGCATGAACGACCTGACGGAGCGTAGTGGCAAAGGCGGTGGCATTCGGATAAGCCGCTTTCACGCGGGTGACCATTTCCTTGAAGCTGTCGATTTTGTCAGCAATGCCTTTGCCGCCGGCTTCGGGGCCCTGGATCTTCAGGCAGAGCTGGAAATCTTCTTCGTTACCGATGAGGATGTCGGCAAGGCCGGCGATTTCGGCAAAGGTGGCCGAAAGTTCGGCTTCACGGTCTTTCCAGAAAGATGCGCGGTAGTTCAGGTCAAACGAGATCAGGGTGCCGTATTTCTTGGCGGTACGGGCGATTTCCAGACAGAAACGGCTGGTGTCTTCCGACATGGCCGCGATCAGGCCGGAAAGGTGAACGATCTGCACGCCTTCGGTACCGAAAATGCGTTCCAGATCAAAATATTGCGTGGAAAGCAGACGGCCGACTTCACCGGCGCGGTCGTTCTGGACCCGCGGGCCGCGGCTGCCGCAGCCGCTGTCGGCCAGGTTGAACTGGTGACGGTATCCCCAAGGGCCGCCCTGTTCGATTTCCGGACCTTCATAGGCCATGTGACGGGCCGCAAGATTGTCCTTGATCATGCGGGCCACGGGACTGCCTTTGACGAAAGCCGTCAGAACTTTGACCGGCAGACCGAGGTACGAAGCAATGCTGGCCACGTTGGTTTCGGCACTGGTCACCTGCATTTTGAAGGTGTCACTGCAGTGGAAAGGCTGGCCATCGGCGGGGGTAAGACGGACACCCATGCTGGTGGGGACCAGCAGAGCATAAGCGGCATCTTTTTTAAGTTGCAACATCTTTGGTTCTCCTTGTATTGACGAAATTCCGGCGCGCCACCGGGGCGCGTATCCGACCGGACTTCGGACATTATCTTAACATACACGCAATTTGGCAACATGCAAAGGCAAATAACCGGTTTTGTTGCACATTCCTCCGGCGCCCGCCTTTCATCCGGCATTCCGGCAGTTGCATCCGGCACAAATGCGTGTATATTTTGGCCGTACCCCCCGGAAAACCATTTTCCGACAACCGTTCCGCTCCCCCCGAAGGAGAAAACGATGCTGTACATCCACCTTTTTCTGACCGCCGGAGTCCCGGCCGATGAAGCGACCCGGATCGTCTTGAGCCGTCAGGAAAAATTCTATGATCTGCTGGAACGTCTGACCAATGGCATGAGTTCACCGGCTGAACGCTGGCTGGCATTCGGGTGTGTCATACTGCTGTCATTCGTGCTGGCCTGTTTCATCAACCATCTCACCCGCAAAATACTGCGGAAAGTGGCGGCCGCCACCGTCAACACCATCGACGATCATCTGATCGAAGCCCTGCCGCTGCCGCTGCTTTCGGGGCTGACAGCCACCGGTATTTATCTTGGTACGGCCCTGCTCCATCCGCCGGAGCAGACGGCCATCCATCTGCACCGGCTGTATCTGGGGATCATGATCGCGCTGGTGATATGGCTGCTGATGCGTTCCGTCCGGCTCATCAGCGGCGGCTTCAAACTGATCGCGGAAAAAACCTGCAACACCTACAATACGCTGTTGATCGCCCTGCTGACACCGGTCCTGCAAACGGTCATTCTGGTCACCGGATCGCTGCTGATACTGGATCATGTTTTCCGGTTCAACATCACCGCCCTGCTGGCCGGTGCCGGGATCGCCGCCATGGCGGTGGCCTTTGCCGCCCAGAACACCATTGCGGATATTTTCGGGGCGGTCGCGCTGATCACCGACCGCCCCTTCCAGTTGGGACAATTCATCACCGTCGGCGACAAATCCGGGATCGTGGAATCCATCGGTCTGCGCAGTACCCGGATCCGTTCACTGGATGGTCCGCAGTGGAGCATCCCCAACCGGACGATGACCGACACTGCCATTCTGAA
>JAFQLP010000035.1 GCA_017414565.1 Lentisphaeria bacterium
CCGTTGGCGTCGATATCAAAGGTAACTTCGATCTGCGGGATTCCGCGCGGAGCCGGCGCAATGCCGTCGAGTTTGAAACGGCCGATGGATTTGTTGTCGGCAGCCATTTCGCGTTCACCCTGAAGCACATGGATCTCGACCGACGGCTGATTGTCCGAAGCGGTGCTGAAGATCTCGGTTTTCTTGGCCGGGATCGTAACATTGCGCTCGATCATGCGGGTGGTCACACCGCCCTGGGTCTCGATGCCCAGCGAAAGCGGCGTCACATCCAGCAGCAGCACGTCTTCGACCTGGCCGCCCAGCACGCCGCCCTGGATCGCGGCACCGAGAGCCACGACTTCGTCCGGGTTCACGCCCTTGTGCGGTTCTTTATTGAAGATCGCTTCCGCCGTCTGCTGCACTTTCGGCATACGGGTCATACCGCCGACCAGGATCACTTCTTTGATGCCCTGACCGGTGATACCGGCATCGCGCATACAGTTGTCGCAGGGGATGCGGGTACGGCTGAGCAGACCGTCGCAAAGTTTTTCGAGCTGGGCGCGGGTCAGCGTGGTGTTCAGATGCACCGGGCCGCTGGCGTTCATGGAAATGAACGGCAGGTTGATATCGGTGCTCATGCTGGAAGACAGTTCGCACTTGGCTTTTTCGGCATCGACTTTCAGACGCTGCAGAGCCTGCATGTCCTTGCGGAGGTCGATCCCGTTTTCCTGCTGGAACTGATCCGCCAGATAATTGATGACCGCCAGGTCAAAGTCATCGCCGCCCAGATGGGTGTCGCCGTTGGTGGCCTTGACTTCAAACACGCCGTCGCCGATTTCCAGCACGGAGATATCGAATGTACCGCCGCCCAGGTCGTAAACCGCCACGGTTTCATCGGATTTTTTGTCCAGACCGTAGGCCAGAGCCGCCGCGGTCGGTTCGTTGATGATACGCAACACTTCCAGACCGGCGATCTTGCCGGCATCTTTGGTCGCCTGACGCTGGCTGTCGTTGAAGTAAGCCGGGACCGTGATGACCGCCTGCGTGACCGGTTCGCCCAGGAACGCTTCCGCATCGGCCTTGAGTTTCTGCAGGATCATGGCGGAGATTTCCGGCGGGGAATAGGTGCGGTCGCCGATCTTGACATACGCATCGCCGTTGGCGGCGGGCACGATCTCGTAAGGCACGAGTTCGCATTCGTCCTTGACTTCAGCGTACTTGCGGCCCATCAGACGCTTGACCGAATAAACGGTGTTCTGCGGATTGGTCACAGCCTGCCGTTTGGCCGTCTGACCGACCAACCGTTCACCGCTCTTGGTAAAAGCGACGATCGACGGCGTTGTCCGGTTGCCTTCGGCGTTCGGAATGACTTTTGCTTCCCCATGCTCCATCACCGCCATGCAGCTGTTGGTGGTGCCGAGGTCGATACCAATGATTTTTCCCATAATTTCATTCTCCTTCTGTTGATTTTTTCTGTTCACACCAATTGTAAGCAAGGATCGTGCCAATCAGAAAAAGAATATCCGGAGAAATCAAAAAAATATCGTTTTTATTGGCACAAACAACAGGAATGAGAACGGTTTTAAACCGGAATACGCCCGTCCCCCGTCATCCGGGACGATGGGAGACGGGGTGTGACAGGTGTGTCACTTTGTCACAGCAGTGCGACAGCGATAGACACAGGCGGGCGGAAAATTGCGCCACACCGGTGCCGAAATATGGTATTCGCCGAAGGTTTCTTTGAGCAGCCGCCGGAACCGGAACCCCGCGGCCAGCGGCATCCCCGAAAGATAACCGAATGTCACAAATGTCCCGCCGGGAGCCATGGCCCGCACCACCGCCTGCAGGATCTCCCGCTGCAACGCCAGCGGAAAACATGTCCAGGGCAGACTGGAGATCACCGCATCCGCCGGCGGCAACTGCCGCTCCTGCAAAAGTTCCGGCAACTGTGCCGCGCTCGCGGCCGCCACCGTCAGATCCGGAAAACGCTGCCGCAGTTCCCGGCACAGTCCGTCGTCCAGTTCCACCGCCAGCAGCGATGCGCCGGGCGCAAGAGCCGCCAGCAGCGGGCCAGTCACCGCACCGGTCCCCGGCCCCAATTCCACCACCATTCCGGCCTGCCCGACCCCGGCTTCAGCGATCAGTTCCGCCGCCAGCGCAGGAGAAGACGGGCATACCGTCCCGATCCGGCCCGGATTTTGAAAAAAACGACGCAACAGCAACCAATGTTCAGCAGACATATTCACTCCTGATCCGGACTATTTTCCTGTGGCGGCAGATACAACCGCATTTCCACTCCCATCGAACGCCACATATACGATGCCGGCGGCAATTCGCTCCCCCGTTCCGGGAAAAAATCTGTTTTATTGACCAGCACCACCGGGACTGCATCACCGGCTCCGCGAACCGGGATCTGCTCCCAGTCCCCGTTCTTGAACGATGCCGCCCGGATCATCTTCCGGTCCCAGCACCAACGGATCACCTTCCGGTCCCAGCACCAACGCACCGCCTCTGCCACATCATCCCCGCAGACAATGACGGCATTTTCCGGGACCTCCGCTTGCCAGCCGATCAATACCCGGCCGTATCCCCACCGCCCCGGGATCACCGCCTGACTCACCGCCAGAACCAGTGCCAGACCGCAGAAAAACACGGTATAACGGACTTTCCACCCGCGTTTCCGCAATCCCAGCAGGACAGCCCCCCAAAAGAACAACAGATGCAGAGCCACCGGCAACAGCACCGATGCCGGGAACCACTGCTCAAGTATCGGCTCCGGTCCCCAACCATTGTAGATCCACACCCACGGCAGCACCAGCACAAAAACACACAATACCGGCCCGGCCAGCAGCAATCCGCCGCCCAGTCCGTCCATCGTCCACCGGAAGATCCGGTAGGCCCCGCCGCTCCGGAAATAGGAGGCAATCCCCACCGCTCCCAGCACCGCCAGCGGCACAAGACACGGCAACAGCCAATTCCCCGGATGCCCCCCCGCCACCATCAGAAAAACCGGCGGCAGGACCAGCCAGCACAACATAAAACGGATATAACTGCGGCTGACCAGTTCCCGCCAGTTTCGGCACAGTCCGGCTACCGCACAGATCCCCAGCAGACCGCCGGGCAATACACCGGCCAACAGCAACCACGGCCACCACCAGCTCCGCATCGGCAGCAGCGGTTCCCCGGGGGCTGCCTTCAGCATCACCAACAGCAACGCCGCCATCGCCCCGCCCAGCAGCAGTATCGGCAGCCGGTAAAAATCACACCAGCGTTTTTCCCAGATCAAAAACGGCACGATCACGATCAACGGCAGAACCCATACCGTCGGTCCCCGGAGCAACGCCACTCCACAGACGGCGGCACCGGACAACAGCAGCAGCACGATTTTTTCCCGGCTCCAATGTTTTTTCAAACACGCCGGTAAAAAAGCAGCCAGCGAAACCGTTACCATAAAAATATAAAGGCTGTCGCTCCCCGCCGTCGTCCCGACGGCATACACCGATCCGAAACTCAAATAAAGCAAACCGCCCAGCGAAGCGATCCGGTGATCGCGGGTGTAACGGTAAAGCAAAAGCCCGATCACGCCGGCCGTCAACAGCACCGCCAACGCCGATGGCAGCCGGAGAGCAAAGGCATTTTCCCCCAACAGCCAACAACTGACCGCCGCCGGATAATGGCCGATATCGAATCCGCCCCCCCCTCTGTCCGCCAAAATCTGCCGGACCGGATTGGCGTAACGGTATTCCACCGGCGGGATCAACGGCCGGAACGCCAACGGCAGCAGGTAGGCGACCGCAAAAAAGAAGACCGGTAAAACATAGTTTTTTTTCATCGGCGGTCATACTCCCAGATACGGATACCGGAGGATATCAGGCGGGTCCGTCTTGCCGGAGGTGGAAAAGCGGGCGGCAGCATCTGCCGGGTTATCACGGTGAACGGCCCGGCGGCGGAACCTTGCTGTACCGCCCCGGCCGGATCGGTTATGCCGCCGATATCCAGCAGCCGGTCAGACGGCACGCCCAGATACCGTAATGCCGGCAGCAAACCGGATTCCGCAGCGATCATCCCATCGTGCGGCACGACCCGGCGCAGGGCTTCAGCCGGTGCGATCCGCTCCAGTGTCCGGTCCGTCAACAGAGTAGGAGCCGCCAACAGCAGAATGGAAAATCCGACCGCAAAAGCACGCAGTTTCTGCCACGGCCGTTCCTCCCGGATGGCGAACCGCCACCATCCCACCGTGATACCGGCGATCAGGATCACCATGACATATTTCCCCGGCTGCCGGTACAATCGCCAGTCGCCGCCCAACAGTTTCAACCGCACCCCCAACTGCAAACCGAATATCAGCATCGCCGCCAGCAGAACGACCACCAGCCAGTTCCGCAGTACCCGGTTGAACCGGGCCACGCCCTCCGGCTCCGCCAACACCTGTTCCAGCGACAACACCCAGATAACAGCCAGAAACGGAACCATTGCCGGCAATCCCGCCGGCCCCAGCCAGGCCGCCGCCAGCGACAGCACCACCCCGGCCAATGCCGTCCGGGTCAGGGGGGAACGCATATCCACCTGCCGCCAGCCGCCATAGACCGGCGACACCAGCAACAGCAACGGCAGCGATCCGATCACCAGCAGCGGCATCATCTCCACCTGCCGGAAATCCTCCAACCGCAGCAAAACCGGCCAACCGGCGATCACCCCGGCGATCCCGGCCACGGCCAACGCCGCCGCCACGATCCGCCCGGTCCCCCGGGCCGTCACCACCGCCGAACACCCCAGCACCGCCCAGACCAGAGCCGCCGACCAGAACATCAGCACCGTGGCACTGGTGCCGCAGAAATACCACAAACCGGTGATCGCAGTCAATACGGCCGCCGGTTCCGCCAGTACCGGGCGGTGCAGCCGGACGAACCACCACACGGCAGCCACCCCGGCCAACGCCGCCGCCACCGGAGCAAACCGGACATTGCCGCACGCGGCGGCCCATTCCCAAATAACGGCGAAACAACCGGCATCCGCCGGGACCGCCAACCAGTTGCGGTATTCCTCCGGCCCGATCACCGGACGCATGACAGCACCCGCTGCATACAACACGATCAACATGGCGGCGGGAATCGCTTTTTGTATTGTCAGAAAGATCTTTCCGATCATATCTCTTGCGCTCTCCCTATCGCTTCTGCGACCGATGCTCCTGCCCCGCTCAAACGGCCGCTCTTCCGGAAAATAAAATACACCTTCTTGCAGAAATAAGCAAATTTCACCTTGCATTTTCCGTCCCCCGGGGCATATTTCAGAGATGACAGGATATTGTACCGGAAAAACCCGCAAATCAGAAAGGGATCCTATGCTCAGTTTGGAAATCGAAGGCGGCGCCCGGATCGCCGGCGAAGTAACCATTGGCGGCAACAAAAACGCCGCGCTTCCCATGATCGCCGCCGCGTTGTTGACCCCGGACCCGGTAACGCTCCGCAATGTCCCGGATATCCGCGATGTACAGTCCATGCTGGATATCGTCCGTGCGCTGGGGGGCGAAGCGGATTTCGCGCAGAATGTCCTGACCATCCGGGCTCCCAAACTCAACAGCACCGTCGTCCCCCGGGATCTCTGTTCCCGCAACCGCACCTCCATTCTGTTTGCGGCACCGCTGCTGGCGCGGGAGGGCGCAGCGGAACTTTATCCGCCGGGCGGTGATGTGATCGGCCGCCGCCGTCTGGACGGTCATTTTTACGGTTTGAAATCGCTGGGGGCCACCCTGACATTCGGCATGACCTATGCGTTCCGTGCCGCCCAGGGCCTGATCGGCCGGGAATTGTTCCTCGATGAAGCCAGTGTCACCGCCACCGAACAGATTTTGATGGCCGCTGTCACGGCCAGCGGTCAGACGACCCTTTACAACGCGGCCTGCGAACCGCATGTGGTCGATCTGGCGGATCTGCTGAACAAAATGGGAGCCCGCATCACCGGTGCCGGCAGCAACACCGTCACCATCGAAGGTGTTTCCGCGCTCCACGGAGCGGATCACACCATTGTCGGCGACCATATCGAAGCGGGC
Source organism: Lentisphaeria bacterium (assembly GCA_017414565.1). Lineage (GTDB taxonomy): Bacteria > Verrucomicrobiota > Lentisphaeria > Victivallales > Victivallaceae > RGIG1931. The sequence continues at coordinate 6,029 of JAFQLP010000035.1, forward strand.
AGTTTTCTGGCTCTCGGAGCCGCCTGCGGCGGTGAACTGGTGATCCACGGCACCACCCCGCGGCACTACTGGATGACCCGCCGGGTATTTGAACGGCTGGGCGTCCGGATGACCCTCCACAAAGATCACATCCATCTGCCCGGCGGTCAGGATCTGCGGATCGAGCCGGATTTCGGCGGCCACACGCCGGTGCTTTCGGACGGCACCTGGCCCCAGTTCCCGTCCGACATGATGAGCTGTGCCATTGTCGCGGCCACCCAGTCGGCGGGCAGTGTGCTGTTTTTTGAAAAACTGTTTGAAAGCCGCATCTACTTTGTTGACCGGCTGATCGCCATGGGGGCCAACGCCATCATCTGCGACCCCCACCGGGCCCTGATCACCGGCAAAAGCAAACTCCACGGTGTCACCATGTCCAGCCCCGATATCCGGGCGGGCATGGCAATGGTGATCGCGGCCCTCTGTGCCGAAGGGCGCAGTGTGATCAATTCGGCCGAAATCATCTACCGCGGTTACGAGCAACTGGTTCCCAAACTGACCGCCATCGGTGCCCGCATCCGCGAGCGCGATTCCTGATCCGCCCTCCGGCAGACCGGGGCATCATTTCCGGCTCACATGCTCTATACATTTTAAAGAAAGGAAAACAACATGAAACGGCTCCTCGGCGGCATCGCCGCATTGATCTCGCTCCTGCTCCTGCTTACCGGCTGTGGCGAAGCAAACAGCAAAACCCGGATCGGGATTTCCATTCCCAGTGCCGATCACGGCTGGACCGGCGGGGTGGTCTGGTGGGCCCAGCAGGCCAAAGCGGCTCTGGAAAAAGAACATCCGTCACTGGAAGTCGTGGTTTCCACCGCCCGGGATGCCGCCGAACAGGTGGACAAAATCGAAAACATGCTGGCACTCGGGGTCAAAGCCCTGGTGGTACTGCCGCATGAACCGGGTCCGCTGACCGGTATCTGCGAACAGGCCCGCGAAAACGGTGTTTATCTGGTGGTGGTCGATCGCGGCCTGACCAAACCGGTCGCCAATCTGACTGTGGTAGGAGACAATCCCGGCTTCGGCCGGGCGGCTGCCGAAGCCATGGCCCGACAGCTCGGCGGCAAAGGCGATATCGTCATCATGGAGGGCATCCCGTGCCAGGTCAACACCGACCGGGTGAACGGATTCCGCGAAACGCTGGCCAAATATCCGGACATCCGGGTCCTGGAGTCCCAGGCGGCCAACTGGGATACCGAAAAAGGCTTGAAACTGATGGAGAATTTCCTCCAGAAATACCCGAAGATCGACGGGCTCTGGACCGGCGATGACGATGTTCTGCTGGGGGCCTTGAAGGCTTACGAAGAATCCGGCCGTCAGGATCTGCGCTGCGCCATCGGCGGAGCCGGGGCCAAAACCATTGTCAAGCGGGTGAAAGACGGCGATCCGCTGGTCGCTTTTGATGTCACCTATCCGCCCCGGATGATCGAAACCGGGGCGCGTCATGCGGCGGCGGCTCTGACCGGCGGCACCATGCCGGGGACCGACCGGGTCGTGATCAAAGCGGAAATCATCTCTGCCGCCAATGCCGCAGATTATTATTTCCCGGATTCGATCTACTGACAGGCGGCCCGCCGGTTGCATTTCCCCGGTTGACAGGGTATATTGACGGCCCATCTGTTTTCCAAGGAGAATGTAACATGAAAAAATTATTCCTGCTGTTGTGCGTATGCGCCGCTGTAACGGGCGTGGCGTCGGCCCCGGCCGACGGACTGCCGCCCCAGGCCAAACGCGGCGGTATGCCGTTGCTGGAGGCGTTGTCGCGCCGCCGGACCATCCGGGAATTCCGTCCGGATGCCCTGACCGACCGTCAACTGAATGAACTTTTGTGGGCCGCCTGCGGGGTCAACCGCCCGGACGGCAAACGCACCATCCCCACGGCCATGAACCGGCAGGATCTGTCGGTGATCGTGCTGCTGCCGGCGGGGGCCTACTGGTACGATGCTCCGGCGGCAAAACTGGTTCTGCACAAAGCAGGAGATTTCCGGCCGCAGGCCAGCCGTTTCGATGCGCCGGTAAAACTGCTTTTTGTTTCCGACACCGAAAAACTCAAGCCGACGCCGGACGGCCGTGATTTTGCCGCGGTCCATGCCGGAGCCGCCGCCCAGAATGCCGCGCTCTACTGCGCTTCGGAGGGACTGGCCAATGTCTGGGTGGGCGGCTTCGATCCCGCCGCTCTGTCGCAGGCACTGGAACTGCCGGCGAAATGGAAAATCCAACTGACCATGGCCGTCGGTCTTCCGGCAAAATGATCCTTTTTTCCATCTATCCGGGAATCATCTATGGCACTTCAAGGCGGCCGTGATCTTACGCGCGGCAATGTTTTCTGGAACCTGCTGACATTCACCCTGCCGTTTCTGGCGGCCAATTTTCTGCAGGTTCTTTACGGTGCGGTCGATTTGCTCATCATCGGGCATTTCGGCGGCGGCAGTGTGGGGGTATCGGCGGTGGCCAGTGGATGCGAGGTGCTGCATCTGCTGATGTCGCTCATCATGGGGCTGACGGCCGGGGCCACGGTGCTCATCGGGCAATATTACGGCGCCGGGGATTCCGCCAACGTCCGCCGCAGTGTCGGCATGACATTGAGTTTCTCGCTGCTGCTGTCGATCCTGCTCACCCTGATAACCCTGCTGCTGGCCCCCTATGCCGTCCACTGGATCCACACCCCGTCCGAAGCGGTGGAGCCGACCCGGCAATATGTCCGCATCTGCGCCGCCGGGTTGATCTTTGTGGTGGGATACAATGCGCTGGCCAGCATTTTCCGCGGCTTCGGCAATTCGGTTGCCCCGCTGATTTTTGTGGGCATTGCCTGTGCCATCAATGTGGCGGGCGATCTGCTTTTTGTCGCGGTCATGAAAATGGGAGTCGCCGGTGCGGCTCTGGCAACGATCCTCTCGCAGGGCTTGAGCATGGCTGCCGCGCTGTGGTATCTGAACGCCGGGGATTTCGGATTCCGTTTCCGCCGCCGGAATTTTATCATCCACTGGGATCTGGCCTGGCGTTACCTGAAAATCGGCACGCCGATCGCGATCCAGGGCAGCATGGTGGGGCTTTCCTTTGTCTTCATCTTTGCGATCGTCAACACCATGGGCGTAGCAGCCTCGGCCGGATACGGCATCTGCGGCCGCATCAATGGTTTTGCCATGCTTCCGGCCTTTTCTTTTTCGATGGCGATGGCAGCGATCACCGCCCAGAACATCGGCGCGGGCAAACCGTACCGGGCTCTCCAGACCCTGCGTCACGGAATCGCCTGTACCATGACATTCGGTGTGATCGCACTGGTGGGGCTGCAAATCTGGCCGCGACATGTCATCGAATGGTTCATCGATCCGGCGGGTGAAGGTGCCGAAGCCGCCATCATCGCCGGCTGCCAGTATCTCCGGAGTGTCAGCTGGGAATATGTCCTGGTGCCGATCGTCTTCTGCACCAACGGCTTTTTCAACGGTTGCGGCCGGACATTCTTCTCCATGTGCAACAATCTCGGGTTCACCTTTTTTGCCCGGGTCCCGGCGTCGTATTTTTTCGGCACCATGCCGGGAGCCACGCTTTTTGAACTCGGATTCGCGGCTCCGCTGGCATCATTTGCCTCCAATATCGTGGCGTTGTTTTATCTGTGGAGCGGCCGCTGGCGCGACCGCCGCCGGCATCACTCCACGGTAAAACAGTAAACCCGTCCGGCGGCATCGGCAATACAGACCGCATTGCCGGAAACCGCCGGTGTGGTCAGGACCGCGGCCCCGAATTCCCACCGCTGACATTCTTTGCCGTTGGCCGGGTCGATCCCGTAAAAATTGCCGTCACCGGCCCCGAACCAGATCCGTTTACCGATGACGACGGGACTGCTTTCGACCAACCGTTCCGCCCCCATATACGGCAATGTCCACAACAGCGACCGGCCGACAAAACCGGTTTCCCAGTCGAACATGAAATCCGGGTCCAGAGCCACCAGACCGCGTTCACTGGAGCCGAGATAGATCCGGCCGTTGCGGCACAGCGGCACCGAAGCACCGCGCCAGGTGCAGGGATCATCAAACAGCCCTTTTTTGATGATACGGCCGGTTTCCGGATCGACCCGGAGCATGTACCGATTGGTCGGCAGCAGCAATGTCCCCCCATCGGCCCGGCCGGTACTGTAGCAGTAACGGATGTCGTTATTGATCCACTTGAGTTTTCCCGTGGCGAAATCATGCCCGCGCAACTGCACCCAGTTGCCGGAAGAAATCAGGGTGGAACCGATCAGGGTCAACGCCGCCGGTGAACTGACACCCTGCCGGAATCCTTCGCCGCCGCCCGCCCAGATCAATTTGCCGGTACGGGCATCCAGCACCCGGAGATCCCGGTCACTGCCGGCTGCCACCCGGCCGGCCGCCAGCAGCACCCCGGTATAATTATCAAGATACGGCTGAAGCGGCGGTTCGTGCCGCCAGACTTTTTCCCCGCTGACTGCATCAATGGCATGTACCACGCCGCGGGCATCGGAGGCAAACACCATGCCATGCCCCACCGCGATCGCACCGTGGATCGAATCCCCGATCACATGCTGCCACAGAACCGCCCCGGTCCGCAGATCAAAAGCCCAGATCGAACCGGTCGCGCTGAAGTGATCGTCACAGGTCCCGACAAAGACCCGCCCGTCGGCGATCACCGGCGATGCCCGGAGGATATCCCCCTCCGCATCCGCGATCCAGCGGAGCCGGAGTTGTCCTTTGGCATCCGGCAGAAAATCCGGCACGGCCCGGTCCGGACCGAACAGAAATTGCGGATAGGCATCACCCGGAACCACCGCCGGGGCCGTTGATGCGGCAATCCCCGCCATGTTCGATTCCGCATACCCGGTTCGCCCGCCGCGGAACCGGGCGGTCACCGCGATCCGGCATTTGCCGTTGAGAACCGGCTCCGGCAGTTCAGCCTGAAAACTGCGCCCGCTTTTGCGTTCCAGTTCCAGTGTCACCGGGTCGCCGTTTTCCGGCGTGATCACCGCCGTCACCGTCCCGGTCGCGCCGATGGTATCCGCGGCCGTCACCACCAGCAATGCCCGGCCATCCGGTGTCCGGGCGCATTCCCCCTGCTGCGGCGACACGATCCGGACCACCCGGTCGCTGCCGCTCCACCGCAGTTCGCAGGAAATGTCGCCCCGGCTGTCGATTTCAAACAAGCGCAGCCCGGCCGCCCCGCCGGATGCCCCGCCGAAACGGACCGGCACGGTCCCGAAAACCGGAAATCTGCCCGCCCGCAGCGTGACGGTATCGTTATTATGGTTATGGCCGTGAATGAAAGCCCGGAGATTGATAGCCGTCAAATCCAGTTCATCGGGGGTCCCGGCGGCGATCCGGCCATTTTCATCAACCAGTTCGGGGGCATGGGTCGCCAGCACCACCGGTTGATCCGCCGGGTACAGCTTCAGCAGATTTTTCATCCAGCGGGCCACCGCGGCGGCATTGTAAGACGGCCGGTGATCGCCAAAAGCGTTGGGAGCCAGCACAAACAGCACATTCCCCCGTTCAAAGGCCGTGCAGACCGGCCCGAACAGACTTTCATAGAGTTCTTCGCCGTACGCCCCCTTGGTCATATCGTGATTGCCAGGCAGGAAATGCACCGGCACCCCCATTCTGCCTTCGGTGACTTCGCGGGCGTTGAATACCAGCCCCTGGGGATAGCAGATATCCCCGGTGTGCATCAGAAAATCCAATTCCTCCGCCCGGCAGATATCACCGAGCGTATTCAGCCAGTTTTCGCTGTAATAATCCTCTTTGCCCCATGTCTCCACATCCGAGATCTGCGCGAACCGGACCGTTTTCTGCACCGGCACCGGTGTCAGGCGGAAAATCCCCGTTTCCCCCTCTTTCACCGGACACCAGAGCCGGTCGGCCCGGGCTCCGGCAGGCTCCACCAGCCGGATAAACCGCCCTTTACCGGGCAAAGTATAGGAACCGTCCGCGCCGCTGCGTACGGCATTGTTGCCATCGCTCAACACAACGCCGGGGATGCCTTTGCCGTTTTCATCCACCACCCGGCCGGAAAAACCGGCCGTCAACAACAGCACAGCCGCCCCCACCGAACATCCGATCATTTTTGCTATCATCCTCACATTTCTCCAGTATTTCCCTGCTCTGTATCCGAACCGGCACCGCCGCATCCGGCGCACATCCCTACAACAATACCGTGCTTCCGGAAAAAATGCAAGCCGCCGCACCGGTTGTATTTCGATAAAAAAATGCTATACTACTATAGTTGAAATGCCATCCGGCCGCCGGTATGGGAGGCCAGAAAGCGGAAAAATGCAAAAAAATCAACAATTTTACTGGAAATTTCTGCTACTTGGAGTTATTTTATGTAATTGCTTCATTGGCACGGAGTGTTGTATCCACGCCAGCGAGGCAAAATCCGATGACGGATTGATCGCGGGAGCCACGGTCAGGATTCTGCCGGAAGATGCACAACGGCAGCAATATCTGAACCAGCTCAAACGCGAGTGCAGCGAGGCGAAAGCTGCATTGGCAGCCTTGCAGGCGGAGAATGATTCGCTCCGCCGGCGGGTGGCGTCCGGGCGTCGGGAGTTGCTTGAAGTAACGGAGAAATATCAAGTGCAGAATGAGCAGTTCCGGAGCCTCCGGCTGTTTCTCTCTGGCGCACAGGCAAGCGGCGAAGTGCGAAGCACCGGAGAGAGGGAAGAACAGCTGTTAAGGTTGTGCGAAGGAATGGCAAAAGACGGGCGCGCGCTTGCCCTGCGTGCCGTTGAATTCTGCGAACAGATGGACCGTATGATCCAGGATCTGCCGATCGGGAAGGTGGAGCAGACCAGGATCAGACTGCGGCTTGAAACGCTGCAGGAATCGGCCCGGAAGTTCATTGTCAGGACCGGCTCCGGTGGTGCAAGCGAGCCGTTGGAGAAATGCCGCATTCTTGCGGTTGACCGGGATCTGGCGATCGTCATACTGCCCGTGGGGTCTGATCAAGGTGCGTTTATTGGTCTGACCTACTATGTCGGGAAGGAGGAACCGGTAGTGCTGAGAGTGGTCGGAGTAAGACCGAATGTCGCGGCGGCACGCCCGGTTTCCGGCAGCATAGACGAACTTGCTCCGGGAATGGAGGCTGCGACACAAAAAAATCAAGCAAAGCCGGCTTCGGTGTCAACACCGGAGACGGGAAAGTAAGAGAGACCAGATTTATGGAAGTTAGAGCTTTTACAAGAAATGTGCGGATTTCGCCGGAAAAGGCGCGTCAGGTTTCGCGTCTGATCCAGGGGAAATCGGCAGGGGAAGCCCTGGCGATCGTCGCATTGAGCCCGCGGAAAGCGGCCCGCCTGATCGGCGATACGCTGCGCTCCGCCGTGGCCAACGCCGAAAACAACAACGATCTGAACCGGAACGACCTGAGCGTCAAAGCCGCGCTGGTCAGCCCCGGTCCGATGCTGAAACGTTTTCGGGCGAAAGCGCGCGGCTCCGCCGGCCGGATCCGGAAACGGACCAGCCATCTGGAAGTCATTTTGACGGATAACAAATAAGGAACAGCATCGTGGGACAAAAAGTTAATCCTATCGGATTGAGAACGGCGCTGACCAAGGATTGGGATTCCAAATGGTTCGCCGGCAAAGCGCAATTCGGCGAGTGGCTTCACGAAGACCTCAAGATCCGGAAATTCATCAAGGAAGAGTATATCGTGAAGGGCCGGACCGACGTGTCCGCGAATTCCACTGCGATCGCGCGTATTCAGATTGAGCGTTATGCCAGCCGCATCCGGGTGAAGGTTTTCACCGCGCGTCCGGGCATGTTGATCGGTAAAAAAGGCGAAGAACTCGAATCGCTGCGTCAGGCTCTGGCCAAGTTGGTCGGCACCAGCAAAGAACTCGCCGTTGACATCATCGAGATCCGCCGGGCGGAAGTCAACGCCCAGTTGGTCGCGGAAAACATCGCCCAGCAGTTGGAACGCCGCATTGGGTTCCGTCGCGCCATGAAGCGTGCCATCCAGGCCGCTATGGACATGGGTGCCGATGGTATCAAGATCAATTGCGCCGGTCGTCTCGGCGGTGCCGAACTGGCCCGCACGGAGCAGTACAAGGAAGGGCGCGTGCCGCTGCACACGCTGAAAGCCAACATCGATTACGGTTTTACCGAAGCCGATACCACTGCCGGTAAGATCGGTGTGAAGGTTTGGATTTGCCACAAAGAGGGTATGGAGGATCAAGATTATGCCGCTAATGCCAAAAAGAGTAAAGTACAGAAAGGTACAGCGCGGAAGTAACGCGGGTCTTGCCACTACCAACAACAAGTTGGATTTCGGCGATTTCGCTCTTCAGACGCTTACCCGTGGATATGTCTCGAACAACCAGATCGAAGCGGCCCGTGTTGCCATCAACCGGCATCTGAAACGCCGCGGCAAAGTCTGGATCCGTATGTTCCCCTACCGCTCCTTCACGAAGAAGCCGTTGGAAGTCCGTATGGGTAAGGGAAAAGGTGCTGTTGAAGGCTGGAACGCTCCGGTGAAGCCGGGTCGCATCCTCTTTGAGGTTTCCGGCTGCAGCGAAGCGGTGGCTCGCGAAGCGATGAGCCGCGCTGCCAACAAGTTGTGCCTGCGTTGCAAATTCCTGTCTCGGGAAGGGTAACACATGAAAGCCAAAGAAATTCGTGAAATGACCGATGCGGATATCGCGAGCAAGTTGCAGGAACTCCTGCGCGAAAAACTGAATCTCAAGATCCAGTCCAGAACCGGTCAGTTGGAAAAATCCGCACAGGTGCGGAATGTCCGCCGGGACATCGCCCGGCTCTATACCGAGCAGGCGGCTCGGGCTGCAAAGTAAAGAGGTAAAAGATGTCTGAAGTTACCGAAAATCGCGGGCATCGCAAGGAACGCGTCGGCGTCGTGACCAGCGACGTCCAGTCCAAGACCATCGTGGTCAAGGTTGAACGGCGCACCACGCACCCGCTTTACAAAAAGGTGGTGAAAGTCTCCAAGAAATTCACCGCTCACGATGAGAATAACGAGGCGAAGATCGGCGATACCGTCCGGATCGCGGAAACCCGCCCGTTGAGCAAGAACAAATGCTGGCGGCTGATTGAGATCATCAGCCGTGCCGCCGAATAACACCGGGAGATCTGCCAAATGATCCAGATGCAATCGATTCTTGATGTTGCGGACAACTCCGGTGCCAAATCGCTGCTCGCTGTGACGATTCTCGGTCAGCGCCGGAAAGTTGCGCGGGTTGGTGATATTTTGACGGCTGCTGTCCAGGAAGCGATTCCGGGCGGCTCGGTCAAAAAAGGCCAGGTGGTCCGTTGTGTGATTGTCCGTACGGTGGCCAAGATCCGCCGTGCCGATGGTTCCTACCTCCGTTTCGACCGCAATGCGGCCGTGGTGATCGACAAGGATAAGAATCCGGTCGGCACCCGTATTTTCGGACCGGTGGCCCGCGAACTGCGTGAAAAGGACTTCATGAAGATCGTTTCCCTTGCGCCGGAGGTGCTGTAATGAATACCTACCATGTGAAAAAAGGCGATAAGGTCTACGTCAATTCCGGTAAGTGGAAGGGCGGCGTGGCCGTCATCAGCGCGGTGTTGCCGAAAAAGGATCGCGTGGTCCTTGAGTTCACCGACAATCAGAGCCGTCAGCCCGGCAAGCGGACCTTGAAAAAGAGTCAGGCGAATCCGAACGGCGGCATCATCGACCGGTCGGTTTCCGTTCATGTTTCGAACGTGGTTGCCTACCGTGAACCGGCCGACGAGAAAAAGACGGAGTAGTGCAAAATGCCTGATATGATGCAAAAATATAAGTCGGAAATCCGCCCGGCGTTGCAGGCGAAACTCGGCTGCAAAAACGTCATGCAGATTCCGAAGCTGGAAAAGATCGTGCTGTCCAGCGGTATGCGGAGCGACTGTGAACGCGACGCGTTCACCGAAGCCCAGAACCTGATCGGTCAGATCACCGGTCAGCACGCGGTTATCACCAAAGCCCGCAAAAACGTGGCGAACTTCAAGCTCCGTGTCGGCATGAATGTTGGCGTAATGGTCACGCTCCGGGGTCACCGGATGTACGAATTCCTCGACCGTTATGTTCACAACGCTCTGCCGCGTGTGCGCGACTTCCGCGGTATTCCGAAAAACGGTTTTGACGGTGCCGGCAACTACAACGTCGGCGTTCCGGACATTGCTGTTTTTGCGGAAATCGACCAGGACAAGATGAAGTACCCGCTGGGTCTGAACATCACCATGGTCACCACCGCCGAAAACGACGCGGATGCCTATGAACTTCTGAAAATGCTGGAACTTCCGTTCGCGGAATAAGAGAGGATATTGAAAAATGGCTAAAACCAGTTTGATTGCAAAATCTCTTCGCGGCAGTAAGTTCAAGGTTCGGAACTACACCCGTTGCAAGGCCTGCGGCCGTCCGCGTGCCTACATCGGCAAGTTCCAGCTCTGCCGTATCTGTTTCCGCGAACTTGCCTCCAAGGGGCAGATTCCGGGTGTCACCAAGGCCAGCTGGTAGAAAGGAGAACCATCATGAGCATGCAAGATCCGATCGCCGATATGCTGACCCGCATCCGCAACGCCGGTACCGCCGGTCTGCCGACTGTGGCGATCCCCGGTTCCCGCGAAAAGATCGCCATTGCGGCGGTCCTGAAGCAGGAAGGTTATATCAAAGAATATTCGGTTGAGGAAGACGGCGTCAAGAAGACGCTCAATGTTGAACTCAAGTACTGCAACGGAAAGCCGGTCATTGAAGGCATCGAACGTGTCAGCAAACCGAGCCGCCGCGTCTATTGCGGTGTTGCCTCGATTCCGCGCGTCCGCAACGGCCTCGGCACGGTGATTCTCTCCACCCCGCACGGTATCATCGGCGGCGTTCAGGCCGCGCAGGAAAACGTGGGTGGCGAAATCCTCTGCTATGTCTGGTAGTTAACGGGTAGGAAAATACTATGTCTCGAATTGGTAAAAAACCGGTGGTTATCCCCGCCGGGGTCAAAGTTTCGGTTGACGCCGGGATCGTGACGGTCGAAGGCAAGAGCAAGTTGACTCTGCCGCTGCCGCCGCAGGTCGCGGTCGCCATCGAAGGCGATGCGGTTGTTGTCAGCCGTCTGGATGAAACCCGCAGTTCGAATGCCATGCAGGGTTTGGCGCGCAGTCTGATCAACAACATGGTCATCGGCGTCACCCAGGGATTCAAGAAAGAGCTGGCTGTTGTCGGCGTCGGTTACAAGGCGCAGGTGCAGGGCAGCACGGTCACGCTGACGCTGGGTTACTCTCACCCGATCATCTACACGGTTCCGGCCGGTGTTACGGTCACCATCGATGGTACCGGTACGAAGATCACGGTTGAGGGTGCCGACAAGCAGATGGTTGGCGAAGTGGCGGCGACGCTCCGCCGTTTCCGTAAGCCGGAGCCTTACAAAGGCAAGGGTATCCGCTATGTCGATGAGCAGATCACTCTGAAGGAAGGCAAATCCGTTGGTTAAGCGGAAAGGATGAATCATGGCTGTTAATACGAAAATTCAGCGGATGCGCCGTCACATGCGTATTCGTAAAAAGATTGCCGGCACTGCCGCGCGTCCCCGGTTCTGCGTCAGCATTACCACCAACAACATCTATTGCCAGTTCATCAACGATGAACCGCTTACCGGCAGCCTGACGCTGGCGGCTGTTTCCACACTGGATGCCAAGTTCAAGGCTGAAAATGCCATTCCGAACATGGCCGGTGCGGCACTGCTGGGCAAGCTGGCTGCCGAGGCCGCCAAGGCTGCCGGTATCGAAGAAGTGGTCTTTGACCGCTCCGGGTACCGCTACCACGGCCGGATCAAAGCGGTGGCTGATGCGGCCCGTGAAAACGGACTCAAATTCTAACGGGAGAGAGCAATGAAGCGTGAAAATACGAAGGCCGAAGAGACTTTCGGCGATGAGCTTGGCGAAAGCGTAATCAGCGTCAATCGCAGCGCAAAAGTCGTCAAGGGCGGTAAAAACTTCAGCTTCGGCGCCCTGGTGGTGGTCGGCAACCGCAATGGTCGGGTCGGCTACGGTTACGGCAAGGCCAACGAAGTCTCCGATGCGATCCGCAAAGGTGGCGAAGCGGCCCGCCGGAACATGGTCACCGTGCCGATGCATGGGCAGACCCTGCCGCACGAAGTGCTGGTCAAATTTGGTGGTGCCAAGGTTTTGCTGAAGCCGGCGAGCACCGGTACCGGTCTGATCGCCGGTGGTGCGGTCCGCGCCATTCTGGAGTTGGCCGGTGTTAAGGACGTGTTGGCGAAGTCTCTCGGTGCGAGCAACTCCACCAACGTGACCAAAGCGACCTTCCGTGCTATCGGTGAACTGCAGACCCGCAAGGATGTGCAGGCGCGCCGCGGCATTACCGACGCCAAGTAACAGGAACCTGAACATTCCGCCGCTCCGGCGGCGGAAGAAGCGAGGAAAAATATGAAACTGCATGAACTTACGGTCAATCCGGGTTCCACCAAGCGCCGCAAGCGCGTGGGACGCGGCGACAGTTCCGGCTGGGGCAAAACCGCCGGCCGCGGCGAAAAGGGTCAGAAGTCCCGCAGCGGTGCCAAGATCCGTCCGTTCTTTGAAGGCGGTCAGATCACGCTGTTCCGCCGGTTGCCGAAACGCGGCTTCAACAGCCCGGATCACAAAGTCTATCAGCTGATCAACCTGTCGGTCCTCGAAGCCAACTTTGAAGCCGGCGATGTGGTCGATCAGGAATCGCTCCGCAGCAAGAATCTGCTGGGCAAAACGGAACTTCCGCTGAAGGTTCTTGCCAATGGCGAGATCACCAAGGCACTCACGGTCAAGGCGGTCAAATTCTCCGCCACGGCGCAGGCCAAGATCGAAGCTGCCGGCGGTAAGGTCGAAGTTATCGATTAACACAAATCCGCAGCCGCCATTGGAGAAATCCGATGGCGGCCGGATTGCATGAAACGGGCAAATACAGAATGTTCAAAGCGTTTCTTAATTTGTGGAAGGTGAAAGAGCTGCGTACCCGGTTGCTTTTCACCATGCTGATCATTGTGCTGGTGCGCGTAGCCAGTAATATCCCCTGCCCGGGCGTTGACCCGGCGGCACTCGAAGCGTACATATCCAAGATGGCGGCGGGCAGTGATGCGGGCGGATTGATGGCGATGATCGACATTTTCTCCGGTGGTGCTCTGGCGCACTTTGCGTTGGGGGCACTCGGCATCATGCCGTACATTACCGCTTCGATCATTCTGCAGCTGCTGGTCCCGGTCATCCCCCAGCTGGAAAAACTTTCCCGGCAGGGCGATACCGGACGGCAGCAGATTTCGCAGTACACCCGTTATCTGACCATCGTGGTCTGCCTGATCCAGGGCATTATGGTTTCGATGGCCATGACGGACCCCACCCGGCTGTCATTGCCGGCGGCCCCGCAGGGCGGCCTGTTTGTGGGGAATGCGAGTTGGTTCGTGCTGGTGAACACCGTGGTTCTGACCTGCACGACAATGGTTTTCATGTGGATGGGTGAACAGGTCACAGAACGGGGCATCGGCAACGGTGTTTCGATCATCATCACCATCAACATCATCTCCCGGCTGCCCCATGCTGTGATCGAACTGGTCCAGATGGCGATGCAGGGAGAAACCCCCGACGGCACCAGTTTCCGCCCGGTGCAGCTCTTGCTGCTGCTGGCGGTGTTTGCGGTGGTGACGGCGGCCACGATCCTGCTTTCGCAGGGCTATCGCCGAGTGCCGATCCAGATGATCCGTAAAACGGTCGGCAACCAGATCGCCAACAGCAGTACCTACATGCCGCTGAAGGTGAACTTTGCCAATGTGATGCCGATCATTTTTGCCGGTGCGATCATGATGATCCCGGATTTTCTCTTCCGCTATCTCGGCTGGCAGCAGATGCAAGTGCTTTTCCAGCACGGCGGCACCTGCTACATGATCACCGAGGGTCTACTGATTCTTGTCTTCAGTTACTTCTGGGTTGCCAATCAGTTCAACCCGATCCAGATCGCCGATAATTTGAAAGCGCAGGGGGCTTACATTCCGGGGATCACGCCCGGTCAGGCGACCGCCGATTTTCTGGACAGCACCATGACCCGTGTCACCTTTGGCGGCGCGGTCTTCCTGATGGCTCTGGCCCTGTTCCCGATGTTTCTTTACAGCAACTTCCGCATTCCTTTCATGGTGGCGCAGTTCTTTGGCGGCACCAGTTTGCTGATTATGGTCGGTGTGGTGCTTGACACCATGCGGCAGTTGGAATCGCATCTGACCATGCGGCATTACGATGGCTTTTTGAAAAGCGGCCGGCTGCGGGGACGCAGCGGCATGTAATAAACCAGAACCGGGGTACCGGTTTGACGGCAAAAACACAAACCCGAATCCGGCGACGGGTTCGGGTTTTTTGATGGGCGGCGGAACGGCCCGGACAGAGGAGGTGCATGGATGAAACAGCCTGTCATTGCAATTGACGGCCCGGCGGCTTCGGGTAAAAGTACGGTGGCTGCTCTGGTGGCCCAGGCACTCGGTGCGCTCAATGTCAACACCGGAGCGATGTTCCGGGCGGTAACGCTTGCCGGTATGCAGCGCGGCATCACAACGGCGGCCATGTGTACCGAAGAACGCTTCCGGGATATTCTGGACCATATCACGCTGACCTACGCGACCAACGCAGACGGCAAATTGGAATTGCAGTTGGACGGGGATTTCCCCGGTGCGAAATTGCGTTCACCGGAGGTGGCGGCACTGGTCAGTCCGGTCGCCACGCTGGGGTGTGTCCGCGACTATCTGAAACAGTGGCAACGCTCTCTGGCCGGTACGCATTTGCTGGTCATGGAGGGGCGTGACATCGGCACGGCGGTTTTCCCGGATGCCCGCTGGAAATATTTTATCACGGCATCGCCGGAAGAACGGGCCCGCCGCCGTTTGAATCAGAGCGGCGAAACATTCACCGGAGCGACGCTGGAACAGGTCGCGGCGGAGATCGCTGAACGCGACCGGATCGACTCGACCCGGGCGATCGCCCCGCTGAAACCGGCTCCGGATGCGGTGCTGATCGATACGACCGGCATGACGATCGAAGATGTTGTTGAGCAGATCACCCGGCAGGTGCGCCATGAAATTTGACATGACCTACCGTGTATCCTATGGCGATACCGATCAGATGGGGGTGGTTTATTATGCCAACTACCTGGAACTTTTTGAACGGGGCCGCACCGAAATGCTCCGCAGTGCGGGCTTGACCTACCGGGATTTTGAAGCGGCCGGTTATCTTTTGCCGGTCCATGAAGCCCACTGCCGTTATCACAAATCGGCCCGTTACGATGATCTTTTGACGATCCGTTCCTCGGTCCGCGAAATGCGCGGGGTACGCTTTACCATTGCCAGCGAAATTCTGCGGGACGGGGAATTGCTGGCCGAAGGCTATGTTACGCTGGCCTGTGTGGATGCCGTCCACCGGAAACTGGTGAAACTGCCGGAAATGCTCACCAGCCGCTGCCGTCAATTCATGACACCGGAGGAATCCTGATGTCCGACACCCTCCCGCTTTATCCGCTGAAATTCGCCCCGTTGTACTGTGCCCGGATGTGGGGCGGTACCATGATGACGGAATTCCTGCACCGGGATGTACCGGTATCGGAGACACCGATCGGCGAAGCCTGGGAAATCGTGGACCGTCCAGAGGCTGCCAGCAGCGTTGTCAACGGCGCGCTGACCGGCTGGACCCTGCGCCGGCTGATGGAAACCTGCGGCCCGGCGATCACCGGCAAACCGGTTCCGGACAACCGCTTCCCGCTGATCGTGAAACTGATCGATGCCGCCCAACGGCTGTCGTTGCAGGTCCACCCCGATGCGGCCACGGCAACTGCGCTGGGCAACGGTGCTGAAGCCAAAGCGGAGATGTGGTATCTTCTGGCGCACCGTCCGGGGGCCCGGATCTTTGCCGGTCTGAGCCGGCGCGCGACCCGCCAGCGGATGCGGGAACTGCTCAACACGACTGAACTCGAACAACTGCTCCAGAGTCACGATTCCCATGTGCGCGACACCTATTTTCTGCCGGGCGGCACCCTCCATGCCATCGGCGGCGGCAATCTGCTTCTGGAGGTCCAGCAAAACAGCGATACGACATTCCGGATCAGCGATTGGAACCGGGTCGGACCGGACGGAAAACCGCGGCAACTGCATATCGAACAGGGGCTGCAGGCGATCCAGTTTGTCAACCGTTCATCGCCCCGGATCGCGGCTGCCAGCGACGAACCGGCACACAGCCGGCGGCTGCCGCTGATCACCCATTGTCCCTATTTCCGGGTGGATGAACTGCGGCTGCAGGCGGTCTGGCACGATGATACGGCGGGCACCGGCAGTTTTCATCTGCTCACGGCGATCAATGAACCGTTGCGGATCAGCAGTTGCGGCGTGGAAACGACGGCCGGACCGGGTGAAACCATCCTGGTCCCCTTCGTTTGTGGAAAATACGAAATCAAATCAGCCGGCGCATACCCCGCCCTGGTGGTGCGGGTGACATTGTGACCGGCTTACAACAGGACGGATAAAATGGCTACTTTTTCTATTACAACGGATCTTGCCGCCCACCTGGCTCAAAAATTTGAACGCTTCCCGGCCGACACCGTGATCACCGCGGAACGCTGTCCGGCCGAGATGCAGGGCGATATCACCATCAACTGTTTCCGTTTTGCCCGCTATTGCGGTTCGCCGGTCGCGGCGGCCCAGGCAGCGGTGGATTTTCTCTCCACGCATCCGGATGTGGAATCGGTGGAAATGATCAAGGCATTTGTCAATGTCACCCTGAAACCGGCGGCCCTGTTCCGCGCCACTCTGGCGAATCCGGCCGAATTGATGGCCCAGGCAAAAACGGCCGCGCCGACCCGCATTCTGATCGAATATTCCGCCCCCAACACCAACAAACCGCAGCATCTCGGTCATGTCCGCAACAATACCCTCGGCATGTCGCTGGCGGCCCTGTTGAAACGGGTCGGACACGATGTGATCCAGATCAATCTGGTCAATGACCGCGGCATCCATATCTGCAAATCCATGATCGCCTATCAGCGTTTCGGCAATGGTGTCACCCCGGAATCCTGCGGGATGAAGGGGGACCATCTGGTTGGCAAATTTTATGTGGACTACAACAAAGCCCTGAACGCTGAAATCAACGAACTGCGCCGTCAGCATCCGGAATGGGCCGACCGCTCCAACGACGACCTCTTCCTCGAAACCGAACTGGGAACGGCCACACAGAAAATGCTGCGCGACTGGGAAACCGGGGATCCTGCGGTGCGGGAATTGTGGCAGATGATGAACAACTGGGTCTTTGAAGGTTTTGCCGATACCTACCGCGCCATGGGGATCGAATTTGACCACACCTATCTGGAAAGCCAGACCTATCTGCTCGGCAAAGATATCGTTGCCCGCGGTCTGGAACAGGGCGTTTTCAGCAAACGCGCCGACGGGGCCGTGATCGCCCCGCTGGGGAAAATGGGCGACAAAGTGGTCCTCCGCTCCGACGGCACCAGCGTTTATATCACTCAGGACATGGGAACCACGCTCCTCAAATACGACGACTACAAACCGCAGGCCATGATCTGGGTCGTGGGCGATGAACAGAACCTCCACTTCCAGATGCTTTTTGAAATCATGAAACGGCTCGGCTACGATTGGGCCGCCAATCTTTACCACCTTTCCTACGGCATGGTGAACCTGCCCAGCGGCAAAATGAAAAGCCGCGAAGGCACCGTGGTGGATGCCGACGATCTCTTTGCCAAAATGACCGATCTGGCCACCATCGCCTGCCGGGAACGGGCCGCCGAAGGCGTTTCAGAAGAAGAGATCCGTGAACGCGGACGCATCATCGGCATGGGTGCTTTGAAATTCATGCTGCTCAAATTCAACGCCAAAACCACCATGATGTTCGATCCGGAAGCCTGTGTCCGTTTCGACGGCGATACCGGACCCTATATCCAGTACGCCTGCGCCCGGATCCAATCCATCGCCCGGCGCGCCGCCGAACGCGGCATCGACACCACCACCGTGGATTGGAGCCTGCCCGCGGCCCCGGAAGAAAAATCGCTGGCCGCCCTGACCGCCTTTTATCCGGATGTCCTGCTCCTGGCCGCTGAACGCCGCGATGCCGCCCCGTTGGCCGAATATCTCCTGGATCTGGCCAAGAGCTTCAACCGCTTCTATCGTGAATGTCCGGTTCTGAACGCCGAAACCCCGGAACTTTGCGCCCGCCGGCTCGCCATTTGCGAAGCCACCCGTGCCATCCTGACAGACGGTCTTGCCACCATGACCATCGAAGTCCCCACCGCCATGTAGGCCGTGCGACGGCAGCGGAACATTGCGCCCGCCTCGTTGGGCGGGCGGCGTGGCCGCTTCAAAATATCGCGGGCTTCCGGCCGTGCGACGGCAGCGGAACATTGCGCCCGCCTCGTTGGGCGGGCGGCGTGGCCGACTCAAAATAGGGCTGTTGCGCCGTTGTTGCAATAGCAGGCACGGCTGACCGAATGTCGGGCCGCGCGCCCCCCGGTATCAATAGATGGAATCCGGGAAATAGAACTGGGCGGCGTTCTCCTTTGTCACGGTTTGCGACGGCACGATGATCTCGCGCTCCGCCGCTTTGCCGCCATTACGCAGCCCCGCCAGTGCGGCTTCGACCGCAGTGGCGATCATCTGGGGCGGATAGGTCGCGGTGCCTTTGACAACCGAATCGCCATCCATGATGCGTTTGACGGTCGCTTTGGAGCCGCCGCCGCCGACCATGGCTTTCACATCGCTGCGGCCGGATTCCTCGTATGCCTTCAACGCCCCGATCATCACATCGTCATCGCCCGCCCAGACAGCATCGATCTCCGGGTGCTTCTGCAGCAGATTCTCCATGACCGCCAGCCCTTTTTCGGTATTCCAATAGGCCGCCTGCGATTCCAGAATGCGGATCGCCG
Organism: Lentisphaeria bacterium; assembly: GCA_017414565.1. Classification (GTDB taxonomy): domain Bacteria; phylum Verrucomicrobiota; class Lentisphaeria; order Victivallales; family Victivallaceae; genus RGIG1931. The sequence goes on from JAFQLP010000035.1 coordinate 24,968, forward strand.
GATACTGTTTGGCCAGCGTTTCGCGGAAACTTTCAACGCGGTCCGTATTAATCGGACACGGGATCCCCTCCATGACCACGATATCCCCTTTGCCGCCGATCAACTGCCCGATGGCCTCCGCGGCGGCCCGTCCGAAACTCCGGTTATCGCCATTGACAAAAATATCCTGCACCGGCACTTCCAGCGGATTGGAAACGACCACCAGAAAAACGCCCTGTTTTTTGGCGGTTTCGCAAGCGGGCGTCACCGGCCCGGGTTCCTGTGCCATCACGACCAGAGCCTGCACCCCGCGGGCGGCCAGATTTTCGATGCGGTCAGCCTGATCGGAGGCGGTGGATGCGGTGGTCAAAAGCACCTCCACATCGGGATTCTCCTGTTCGATCTTCGCTTTCACCTGTTCGGCATTCCACACCACCCCGCCGGTCCATCCATGCGTGGCGGCCGGGATCGAAACGCCGATTTTCACCGGCCGGTTGTCCTTACTGCACCCACCTGCGACCGCCACCGCCGCAGCCAGCAAAAAAGCCATGATACCCATCTTCATCTGTCCACCTGTTGTAAAAAAAAGGCTCCCGGCACCGCCTGACAGCGATGCGCCATTCCGACTGAATGGATTAATATAGACTTGTGCTTGCAAAAAAGCAATCAGATGCTATAATAAAAGCAGAAACACTGGGGGTGTCCCGGATTCGCCCGGCCCGGTAAGGTGTTGACTGCATGTCGAGGACGATCGTTGGCCTCGTTAATCATCGATCAAAACAATAACTGCGAACGAAGAGTTTGCTCTGGCTGCTTAAGTTCAGCCACGCTGCGCCAGCCGAGGGATGCTAAGCAGGTTGCGGCGTCAGTCAGCGTCCTGGGCGGAAACAATTCTGTTCGGAATCCGCCGAGATAACAGGAACGGATAGTCTGGAGTCAGGCCTGCCGGCCGGCCCGGACGAAGGACGAAAAAATCCGAATGACCGGATAAGCATGTAGATGTCACCATCGAACTTTGTCGGCACAGGGGTTCAACTCCCCTCACCTCCACCATCCTTCGCTAAAGCTACGGATGGCAAGCCAGCCTTGCTATCCGTAGATTTTTTTGCGCAAGCAAAAAAAGCGGAGTCGCAGACGGAGCGGGCGAAGGATGCCCTCCATAGCTCGCAGAGCGACGGAGGGCTAACTGCAACTTACGACCGAAAGTGCCGTGAGTTTGTTAAGATAAAAAGCCGTAGGTAAATCTTAAGATGCCTGGAGATTTTTCTATTGAAAAAAATGTAACCTCAAGCACAAAAGTCCATCAAATTTCTGCAATGATGTTGTAACGGTTGTTAAATACTCTCTCCTGAGTAGATGAACTTGCCTTTGATGTTACTTTTGACAATGCGTGGATGGTCTTTGGTCTTGTTTTCACGGACAATTGCTCCGTAAAGCGTTTGTTTGCCAGTTCGCATATACAAAAAAAAGACCGCCGCAATATCTGCGGCGGTCTTCGTCAAATCTGAAATAAATCCGTTAAGATTTACTTGATACCAACGACTTTGGCAGGATAGCCGGTGACTTTGGCCTTGATGCACTTGTAGACAATGTAGTCCATGATGTCCAGTTTGTACTTGGCAGCAACGATGGCATCAGCTTTGCTGGCAGCGCAGGCATTGTAGACCGCGCCCTGTTTGGCGGCATCGTTGGGGGAAACACACAGCTGGATCGGCAGAGTGGTGGAAACGGTGACAGACACAAAAGCATCATCCGCAAAATCGGAAACGCCCCAGTTGATCAGGCCGAAAACACTGTGAAGCGTAGCTTCGCCGGTAACAACCTTTTCCCCGGTGGTGACGATGGGTTGATATTCCTTGCTTTCAACGGAGAATGTAGCGACGGCAGTTGCGTCATTGGTGTGGGTGGACATACAACCGGTCAAGGCTGCGGCGACAACGCATAAAGCGATGAACAATAGAGACTTCTTCATAATAAACCTTCCTTGATTTTTCTTGGGATCAAAACCATTCTGACCCACTGCCTAACTTAGATATAGCATGCCAAAATGAAAAGTCAAGTACTTATATATATTTTCTTCTAATTTTGGCTCTGTACCCCATATAGGTTGATGCCCTCCGTGGTATGTTCAACGCACGGGAGCGAGCGCGCAGTCCGCATGCGAATGGACTTTGCGAGCAAAGCCAAGCGAGCAAAGCCGACGCAACAAAAGTTGCGAGGATGAGCGGAGGACGAGCAAAAGCCGATTTCGCCGCGGAAAGACCGCCCAGGCGCAGCCGTTTGACGACCGGCAAAGCCGGTCTGGCGGTCGCCCCACAGAGTAAACGGCGCATACCTCCGAGGGAAGACCCCAATGACCCGCAACAGTCACGGGAAGGCTCTTGATGGAGGGGAGTTTGAGGGGAGTTTGAGGGGAGGGGAACGAAGTGTCCCGCCCCTCAAGCAAACTGAACGCTGCTAACACCCTCCACAACTTGTGTACGCAATATGTTATCAACCTATATTGGGAACAGAGCTTTCCGAAAAAGAGCAATATCATTTTAACTCCAATGAAAATATGGATGATTATGTTTTTTCAGAAATGTTAAA
>JAFQLP010000036.1 GCA_017414565.1 Lentisphaeria bacterium
ACCTTGAAAACCCCGAAAGCGGCCCCCACGCTATCGACCTCAAATTCCGGCAACAATGCCGCCGCCACCGCTTCGGGCGGAAGTCCGAACACCTCCAGATCGAAATCGTGGGCCGTTGCACCGAGCAGCCGGTCCCGGACACAGCCGCCGACCAGCAAAGCCCGTCCGCCCGCACCGGCCAACCGGCCGGCGATGCGCCGCACCACCGCCATTTCCGGGGTATCCTGCCATGTAAGAATGTTTTTTTCCATGATACCGTACCATACCACGATCCGGCGGTTTTTACCACTGCCGCAACTGTTTTTTCCGTCATTTTTACCGTCATTTTTCATTTTTTTCCGTCTCTTTCTGTAATCGGACTTGCAATTTGACGGTTTTTCGCGTACATTTAGGAGGAGCGCAGTGTATTTGAAAGATCCAACCCGGAAAGGGAGAGTACAAAATGAAGCAAATGAACCACATCCGCTGCAGCCGATTCACCCTGGTGGAACTGCTGACCGTTGTTGCCATCATTTCCATGCTGCTTGGGCTGGGATTCGGCGGCTACACCTACGCCATGCAGAAATCCCGGATCTCCCAGACCGAGGCCCTGATCAAACGCATCTCGGCCGCGCTGGAGGCCAACAAAGCCAAATTCGGCTTTTATCCGCAGACCATGAACAAAGGCAACGATTACCGGTTCATGCTCGAACTCGATGTGGATACCAGCAAACACGCCGCTTACGAGCGTTACGAAAGCATCAAGTTCAACAACGACGTGGACGGCAATTACCAGTATCCCGAAGATTACATGAATGCGTGGCGCAAAGCGGTGGATTTTGAAAATCTGGCCCAGCAGTGCCGTACCATCGGCAACTCAAAAGTGCTGTATGTGGTCGATGCCTGGGGCAATCCGCTCTACTACCGCTGTCCCGGCAAACGCAATCCCCAGAGTTTTGACCTGATCTCCGCCGGTCCCGACGGTCTGATCGGCGATCCCAACGAAGAAAAAGCCTTGTGGAAGGAAAATCTTTCCGAACTCGGTGATTACGATGCAGACGAAGTTTCGAAGCATGCGAACAATGTCAATTTTGACGATATCGGCAATTTTTAGACAGTAAGTCATAAACAAAATAGAAACAACAGAGGAAAGCATCATGAAAAAATCGTTTACCATGGTTGAATTGCTGGTCGTGATCGCCGTCATCGGTATTCTCGCCGGTATCCTGGTCCCCGTACTCGGCACGGCCACCCAGAAAGCGCGCGTCACCCAGGCCCGCGCCGATATCAATGCCCTGATGACCGCCATCAAAAGTTACGAGAGCAACTACAACGCGCTCCCCTGCGCGTACAACAAGAGCCGCGATGTGTACACCACCAAAGGCAAAAAAGGCTTCGCCAAAGAAGACAACTACCTCTTCTGGCATGAATACGCCGCCGATGGCAATACGAATGATGCCAAAAGTTACGATATTTTTGTGCAGGAAATGGCGCAGGTCGATATGATCAATGCTTCCAGCGATGATAAAATCACCCAGGTCGAAAATCAGGTCAGCGACGGCGATCAGCGTTACTACAACAGCCGCGGCATCAAACTCCTGGAAGTCGGCCAGAAATTCCCGAACAAGGGTTTTGTCGATCCCTGGGGCAACCGTTACGCGATCATCATAAACGATGGTTATGCCAAAAACGGCATCTTCTTTGAACAGGAAAGCCTCTCCGGCAAACCCGGCAAAAAACTGATCGGCGATTTCTTCGTTTACTCTTTCGGCCCCAACATGGTCGATGACTACGGCGTGCCGGTGGAGGAAACCCCCGAAGACCGCGACTGCGATGATATCAACAGCTGGTCCGTCCAGTAAGTTCCGGAGCGCAGGTCCCATGAAGAAACATCCCTATACCCTGGTCGAACTGATGGTGGTGATCGCGATCGCCGCCATTCTGTTGAGCCTCGGCATGCCGGCTTTCCGGGGGATGATCGAAGGCGACGGTGCCGGTTACACCGCCAGCACCGTCAAAGGCGTGATCGATCAGACCCGGGCCCAAGGCTTGAGTGCCCGCTGCTACACGGCCGTCCTCTTCGACCTGGAAGCAGTCCGCAGCAATGCCATTCAGCGGCAGGCTGTCCGCGGCTGCATTCTGGAAAAGGACGACGACAACAATTACACCTTTGTGGAATGGCTCCCCGAGCGTCAGTGGCAGATCCTTGACCGCGGCGGCTGGGTACTCGGTGCCGCCGACACGGCGGATATCGAAGCCGATGCTGCCGCCGGGCTGGAACTCCAGGACATCCTTTCCAACGAACTCAAAGCCGTTATGACCGAGATCGAGGTCAAAAAAGATGCCGATCCGGAAGCCGACGAAGATCAGAGTTATTACGGCATCGTGTTCTCCCCCTACGGGGCCATGGTCAAACCGGCGAACCGCATCTATTTCCTGGTCGGCGAGGCCAAAATGCGGGGCGACCGGCTGCGGTATGCCCAGAGCATCGAAGACAACGACAAGGTACCGTTGAATTCGCTGGTGCTTTCGGTCAATCCTTTTACCGGCAGAGTGGAGACAAGACCCTATGAAGATTAAACACGGATTCAACCTGATTGAAATCACGCTGTCCATTGCGATCATCGCCTTTGGCATGTCCAGCATTCTGGTGCTTTTCCCGGTGGGGATGCAGACCACCACCGAAACCGTTGCCGACAGCGTGGTGCCGGATACCGCCGATTATGTCATGAGTTATCTGCAGGCCATGATCGATGTGGGCTGGCGCAACGAAGACGGCAGCATGCGTACTGAAAATGCCGTGCTGAAAGCTTTGGATGACAAGAAGCCCGACACCGGCGATACCAATCCCGGCAGTCTGGAACTCGAAGCGGTACAGGATATCGACTCGAACAGCAGCAAGACCCTCAATCTCTTCAAGGCCAAAGGGATGAAAGGCGTCTATCTCTACGAACAAAGTTACTACCCCACCAACTCCGAAGACTTTGAGGACGAGGAAAAGGTGGTGGATTTTTCGGCTGTCGTCATGGTGTGGAAGGAGCCTGCCTCCTACATCTATCACGAAGCGGCCAAACAGCAGTGCGAGGATAACGGGGCGGTCACGCTCTGTGTGGAAATCAGTTATCCCGCCGCCAAACCCTACGATGCACGGGAAAAGCAATTTTACCGTCTGGAACTTTACAATCAGGTCTGGAAAACGGAGTAAACTGTCATGAAAAAATCCACAAACCGCCTGATCCGCCGGAACTTCACCCTGGCCGAAATCATCGTTGCCATGGGGGTGTTTTCCATCATCATGCTGATGCTCTTCCGCCTCTTCGCCAGTTCCCAGAAAGTCTGGAGTTCGGCCGAGGCCCGGAGCAACCGTTACGCCGATGCCCGCGTGGCTATGGATCTGATGGCCAATGCCATGCAGTCCGCGTTCTACGCGGCCGATACCACGGTCATGTACATCCGCCGCGACAACAAAGAGCGCGACAACATCACATTCCCGGTCAAAATGTCCACCCATTACGGCTGTATGGACGATACCTACGAATCCGACGAACCGGTGCTTTTCTTCATCCGGTTCAGCCTCGGCAAGAGTAACGCTCTCGGCAATGCGGTGACCGGCAATGAAGCCCCCGGTTATCTCTATCTTTCCACTTTCGGCAGAAAAGACAATGCCGATACCTACCGGGATCTTTTCAAGCCTTACAGCAGCATCTCCGCCCGCTGTACGGACATGCTGACGGCATTCCAGACTGCCAGCGTGCAGGACGAAGACCGCAAACAGGACATCATCCAGGGTGTCACCCGGCTGGAATTCACCCCGGTCATGCCGGATTACGACAACACCAAACTCCGCTGGCTGCCGCCCAAGTACGCCAATGGCGTGGACGAAGACAACACCATCAATCCCATTGCCATGGAGATCAAACTGTGGTTGCTCGACCGCGCCAATTATCAGAAATGGTACACCCTCAATGATTCCCGCAGCGTGATCGATTCCAACGAAACGCCGCGCGCCCGGGAATTCCGTCAGGCCAATGAATATCTCTTCACCCGGTTGGTCTATCTGCCGAACAACCGTTAATCAGGAGTTGCAAACGATATGAATACCAAAAAGATCCGGAGGCATCGGAACCAGCGGGGGGTGGCACTTCTGCTGGCACTCGGTTCGTTGAGCCTGATGCTGGTAACCGGCATGGCTTTTCTCTCCAATGCCATCATCGCCCGGCAGGCGGCAGCCAACTACCGCGGCCGCGCCCAGGCGAAATACATTGCCCGTTCCGCTGTGGCCCGGCTCATGATGCGGATCAAGTACAACCTCAACAATGCCGATTCCCCCTGGGATGAAAAACTGGATATGATCGTCAGCCGCCATGTTACCGGTGACGGCTCCAAGATGCAGTCCGAATCGGCGGTGGTTGACCGGATCACCGATGACGAAAAGTTCATGCGCAGTTATGTCAACGGTGAACGCAAAACCGTTGCCAATCTCTACGGCGCGGGCGATACCCCCCAGTGGGAATTCCTGTACGATCTGTACGAAGACGGCGATGTTTCCGATGATGCCAAAATCATCGGCCGTATCGCCTACATGGCCATCCCCGGTACAGCCAATGTGAACCTGTCGGAAGTGCTGCGCGGTCATCCCGATGCCGTGGCGGCCTCCAACTCCGAAACCGGCTGGGAAAAACGCCGCGGGGTCGGCATCCGCGAACTGAACTTCGGTGCCGGGTTCTTCTCCGGCAGTCAGAATGCCTTGAGCGATCTGGCCCAACGCTTTGCCACCGGCGAAGATTACGCCGGCGATCAGAGCAAAAATTACAGTTTCCGCGACTACCAGAGTTTCGATGAACTCTCCACCGCGCTCGGCCGGGCGACGGTCAACCGGTTCCGCGAATACATGCTCACCAGCGGTTACAACGATCCGGAAGTCTTTGCCACCGACGGCGGCGCGGACCGCAGCAGTCCCGACTTTACCGATGCGGCCGACTTCTATCACCGCTTCTGGCTGAACCGGAAACAGGCCGACTGGAATGCCCTGACGATCGATGATCTGCTGGGCGAGCCCACGGAATTCCTCAAAGAACAACTCGAACAACCGGCCAGCAACACCGTCAAGGCCCTGCCCTACCTCCGCAAGATCTGGTGGCAGGATGAAGCCGCCCAGTACGGCTCCGACAGCGGTTACGATTCGGTGGAGGCCCGCCGCAAACAGGTGGCGGCCAATCTGCTCGACTATGCCGACGAAAACGATGAACCGACCTCCGACAGCAGCAACTGGTGGAGCAATGAACCGACCTACACCGGGTTGGAAAAAACGCATTACCTGAATGAGATCGGTGTCCAGTTCACGACCACGGTTAACTGCACGCTGGCCAGCCAGACGACCGATCCCAACACCGGTGTGGTGACCCGGAATTTTGAAATCGACACCATGCTGTATGTCGGTCAGGTCCTGCTCGAAACGGTCAATATCTACAACACGGATATGCCCAACCAGCAGTTCAGCATTGAAGGCTCGGTCGAATGCGAGATCCAGCTGCCCAACGGCTCCACGGAAACCCAGACGATCCCCTTCAAGCAGGAAAATCTCGCGTATTCCCCCACTGCCAATGGCCGTTATGCCCGGATCAATTTTGAACCCTCCGACAAAGGTGATGTCAGCACCACCACGGTCACAGTCCAGCAGGTCAACAGCAGTCCCGCCCAGACCCAGATGAAAGTCGCGCTCAAAAAACTGACCATCGACCGGATGTACCTGATGGATAACAACGGCAACCCGGTTGACTACACCGCCAAACTGGAACAGGATTTCACGGAACTCAGTAAACTGCAGGACAAGACCTTTTCGGTGCCGCTGTCCGACGGCAGCATCATCGACCGCTGTCTGTACGCCGGGTTCCAGGTGGATGACCCCCGCGAAAACCTGACCCAGGGCTACGGCGATGAAGAATTCCTGAACTGGAAAGCGACCTGCAAGGACGAACTCCTGGAGGATACTGCCATCGCCGATCCGGCGGATTACAACGGCACCACCTCCTATGACATGTCCTTTGGCAGGGTCAACAACTTCTTCCTCGATCTCAAAGGGAAATATGCCGACCAGAAGATCGAACAGAACATCAGCGATGCGTTCGACAACATCTCCACGGCGTATATCCGCAACGAGATCATGGAAACCCCGCTGGAACTCGGTGCCATCCACCGTGCCTCCAAGTGGCAGACCATCAACCTGAAAAACGCCGCCGAAGCGAGCAGTGTTTATCAGTACACCGATCTGCGCGCCGGATCGGATACCCAGAACGGCTTCACCTATGAAGACGGCGACGGCAACATCCTCGATCAGATCAAAATGACCGAACGGGTCTTTGCCCCCGGCAAAATCAACATGAACCGTTACCCGGAATCCGCCAACAACTTCCTTTTCCAGGCGGCTTTTGAAGGGATCCCGTGGCAGATCAACACCACCAACACACTGGAATACTACGCCAACGCCGGAAAATTGTCCGAAGCGGCAGCCAATACCATCCGCAACGAACTCAGTCAGGATGTGGCCACCCGCGGACGGTTCCTGAGCCGCGGTGCCATGATCGGCTATCCCTACGGCTCCGGCACAACCAACCGCCTCTACAATGCGTTCGGTGCGATCACGCCGGAAAATGACATGCAGGCCGAAGCGATCCCCGCCATGTCGGCGGCCCTCTTCACGGCCAACACCATTCAGCCGGATACCATCTCCTTTGTGCTGGTGGCACAGGCAGTCACCGACATCGGCGGCAATTTCAAGATGGCCCAGGCCCGGGTCGATGATGCCGATGCCACGGTGGAACGCACGGTGGAATACGGCAAATTTGACTATGAAAAAGTCAATGACCGCTACTACTACTTTGACAAGATCGTTGGCGAAGTCAAAATGCTTGTCACCATCCGGTACGAGCGTGAATCCCGCAAGGTGACGCTCATCAATACCGAATATATCGATTGAGGAGGTGCATCATGCTGCGTAAATTCACCGGCTGTATGGCCGCCGTCCTGCTGGCAGTTGCCGTTATCGCCGCCCCGGATAACAGTGCGGCGGTTTCGGCGGCGCGCCAGAGCAGCGATCAGTACAAGAAAATGGCGGAATCCATCCAGAAAGACCCCAAACAGCTCAAATGGGCCGCCGAGGGGCTTTCTTCGCAGGAAGTTCTCATGCGCTTCAAGCGCATTCAGGAGATCCTGCTCCGCGGCAACAATGGCAAAAGCATCAGTTACGGTGCGCTGACATTTGAGTTGAAAGATCTGAAGCGGATGCAGAGTTATCCCTTCTTTGAAGCTGATACCAAAATCGATACCGCGTGGCTCAACAGTTCCATCAATGCAGCCTCCAACCTGCTCAAAGTGCGGCGGGAAAAACTGCAGGCGATGTACAACAACAACCGGACCAACACCCCGGAATTCAAACAGCTTTACGCGGCTTACATGAAGCACTATCAGGCGTTTTGCCAGTACACCGGCAAACCGGTCATGAGCAGAAATCAGGCCCGTATGCTTCAACAAATGAAATTGAAGAAAATGATTCTGCCCCTGCTCAATCTGCCGTCGTCCGCCCCGACGGCCACGGAAACCGCCAATCAGGGTGCGGCGGCCACCGCCAGTGCCGAGCAGAACTATCAGAGCGGCATTTCCGGCTCCGGCAGCAATACCGGCAGAGGCAGTACGACCACCCGCCCGGGGAACCGGCGCCGCCGTTAACGCAATACCGCTGTGCCGGGTCCGGCGATCGGCAGATCGATCACCCCGGCATGGCGGAAAAATTCATCCTCCGGATGGGCGGCAAAGGTAAAGAAACATTGATCTGCGCCGCTCAAAAGCCGGTAAAAGGCACGCCGGTTGCGTTCATCCAGTTCGCCGGTCACATCATCGACCAGAGCCACGACCCCGGCAGAGGACTCGGCCCGGATCAGGGCGAATTCGGCCATCTTCAAATACAGCGATACCAGGCGCAACTGTCCGTTGGAACCGAAACTGCGCAGATTTTTTCCGTCCAGCGTCAACAGAAAATCATCGGTCTGCGGACCGAATGATGTGAAGGTGCGTTTGCGGTCCCGTTCCCGGGTCGCCGCCAGTTTCGCGGCATATTCCGTTTCCGTATCCGGATATCCCGGCTCGTAGGTCAGGGCGAGCCGCTCCTCCCCCAGCAACGCGTTGGCCCGCTCGCACACGGCCATGCTCCAACGCCGTCGGGCCGGCACGATCACCGCGGCGGCGGCGGCCAATTCCGGCTCGAATGCGGCGGCGGCGGCCGTTCCTGCGGCACCGGGCATCCGGAGCGCGGCATTGCGCCGCATCAACGCCGCCCCGTAACGCTGCAGGGCGGTCAGATACGCCGGTTCCATCACCGAAATCAGCATATCGAAAAAACGGCGGCGGCAGGCCGAACTGCCGGCCGTCAGATATTTGTCTTCCGGCGCAAAAACCACCGCCCGGAATTCCCGGATGAATTCACTGGAACGGGCCACCGGGACGTCATCGATCAACAGTCGGCGGCGGCCGCTGATTTCCTGTTCCGCAGTCAGGACCGAGGCAAATTTACCGTGCCGCACTCTTGCCCGCAACCGGAATGAACGCTCGCCAATGCGGATCATGTCACGCACCGCACTGCCGCGGAACGACCGGAGGATACTCAAAAAATGGACCGCTTCCAGCAGATTGCTCTTGCCGGCACCATTGTTTCCGGCAAAAACCGTGACGGGTTCGGTAAAATCCAGCCGGGCCCGTTCGTAATTCCGGAAATTCACCAGTTCCAGTTTTTCGACCACCAGACTCATGCTTCCGGGTCCACCGCTTTTTCGATCCTCATGCGGCAGGTCAGCGTTACCGGATCGACCGTCACCGGCACGCACCGCCGCTCTTCGCCCAATCTGACACCGTCATCAAAACGGTTCTTGAACTCGTATGCCAATTCCGGGATCAGCCAGGTCAACCGGTCATCCTGCCGGGCGGCGGCCACACATGCCCCGCTCCAATCGGGGTGCTGTGCCATCCAGGTCAACAGCCAGAATTCATTGACCCGCCGTTCCAGTTTCCGCCGTTCCAGCGCGGCCGGTTCACTGAATGTCAACGCCGCATCGATCTCGTCGGAGGTCAGCGGCGTTTCCCCTTTGATCAACCGCCGCAACTGCCGGTGCGCCAGCAGATCCTCGTAACGCCGGAGCGGACTGGTGACCCGCACATACGGCTCCAATCCCAACCCGGCATGACGGCCCGGAAAACTTTGCAGCACCCCCGGCGCGCATCCGCGACGGCGGGCGAACATCAGCGGCAGACCATCGGGGATCCCCTCCTCCGGCTCTTCCGGCGGCGGTTGGACCGCATACGGCACGGCCACCTCCCGATCCGCCAGATACTGCGCCACCGCACTGCCGCACGCCAGCATCGCATTGGCGACCAATTCCCGCACCGGCAGAAGCGGCAGCGGGATCACCCGGATCTGCCCGTCAACGATCCGGATCTTGACTTCCGGCAGATCGATAAAAAGCGCACCATCCTCCGCCCGGCGGCGGCGGAAACGCGCCAGCATGGCCTGCACCGGAGCCAATTCACCGGTCAGCAAATGCCCGGCACCATCGTAATCGCAACGGGTCACACGGACGCGGGACAACATCATTTTTTCCAACACGGCCCGGCCGTCATCGTCAATGGACAAAGCAAATGACAATGCCGGTGAAATCTCCTGCAGCCCCAACCCGAAACGCCGGGTCGCCTCCGGCGGCAGCATGTGCGAAATCCCCTCCGGCAGATACAGATTGGCTCCCCGCTGCCGGGCTTCCCGGTCAACCGGGTCATCGTCCTGTATCGCCGCCAGCGGATCGGCCACATGCACCCAGAGCAGACCATCGGCAAATCCGATCGCATCATCCGGATCACCGCTGTCGGCATCGTCAATGGCATAGGCCGCCATAGCCGTCAGATCGGTGCGTTCCTCCCCGGCGGATTCCGGCAGCGGCAATTCGGGATCGCCGGTCGGCACGCCGAACCGGGCCGGCCACGGATCGACCCATTCATCCCACACGCCGGTACGCAGCAGCAGTTGATGGGCTTTTTCCGGGATGGCCTCGATTTTGAGTTCATGCATGATCCGGCTGGACGGCGTTTCGCCCCGTGCCACATGTTCGATCTCCCGCATGGCCGGACGGTCCTCCGGCAGCAATGCGCCATTCCGGATACGCTCCAGCAATGCTGCCCGCCGTTCCGCCGCCAATTCCCGTTCCCGGATCGCCGCCAATGCCGACTCAACGGCCGCCCGTTCCCGGGCGCACACACCGTCTTCCGGCGAACCGCTGAACCAGATATTGCGCGCCAGCAACTGCCATGCGCTCCAGGCGGCGGCAGGCGTATCGGCTCCGTATGCCAACTCCAGAAAATCACCGAATGGGATCTGTTCCCCGTCCATCAACTCCGCCAATTCCTCCCCATTGGGGTCCGGCAGGGTTTCCGGCGGCAACGCGGATACCGGCCCGCGGTGCAGCCACACCATGTCTTTGGCCCGGACATTTTTGCTGTCGCCGCCCTCAATGCGGATTTCAAATTTTTCGCCGTTACGCGCGGAGACGACCGCGCAACGGGTTTTATAGATCACCAGACACCCGGGTGCAAAATCCATCTTACGACCTCTCAAAACAACATGGGCTGAAAAAGCATATCTTCGCCTTCATCGGTATTTTCCCCGCGTTTCCGGCGGCGCGACCGGACGGCCTGTTTCGGCAGTTGCGCGATCGCCTCCCGCGGGGATGCCGCATTGGACTCCAGCAGTTCCAGAATATCCCGGGCCCGGTTCAGCACCGGTGCCGGCAATCCGGCCAGCCGTGCCACATGGATACCGTAACTACGGTCGGTTCCGCCGGGCACGATCTGACGCAAAAAAATCACTTTATCGCCATATTCGCGGACGGCCACATTGTAGTTGTTGACCCCCCGGCGGATGCCTGCCAATTCCGTCAATTCGTGAAAATGGGTGGCAAAAAGCGTGCGGCAGCGGCTCACCGGATCGTCGTGCAGATATTCGGCGACCGACCACGCGATCGACAACCCGTCAAAGGTGCTGGTCCCGCGGCCGATCTCGTCCAGGATCACCAGACTCCGGTTGGTGGCACAATTCAGGATGTTCGCCGTTTCCACCATCTCGACCATAAAGGTACTTTGGCCGCGCGCCAAATCATCGGCCGCACCGACCCGGGTGAAAATACGGTCAACCACACCGATCTCGGCCGATTCCGCCGGCAGAAACGAACCGATCTGCGCCATGACGACCAGCAATGCCACCTGCCGGATATAGGTCGATTTACCTGCCATATTCGGCCCGGTAATGATCATCATGCGGTTGGCATCGCCGTCCAGTGTCACATCGTTGGGAACGAAATCACCGCCGATACGGGCCGCCAGCACCGGATGTTTGCCGCCTTTGATCATCAACCGGTCGCTGTTGTTGATATGGGGCCGGGTGTAATGCTGGAGCCGCGCCACTTCCGCCAGCGATGCCAGCACATCCACATGCGCCAGAGCCGCCGCCGATGCCTGGATCCGGCCGGTGTACGGCAACAGCCACTCCCGCAATTCCTGGAACAACTGCCATTCCAATGCTTTGGATTTTTCTTCCGAACCGAGGATCTTGCTCTCCAGTTCCTTCAGTTCCGGCGTAATGAAACGCTCGCAATTCACCAATGTCTGTTTGCGGACATAATCCTCCGGAACCAATGCCAGATTGGCCTTGCTCACTTCAATGTAATACCCGAAAACCTGATTGAATTTGACCTTCAGCGATTTGATCCCGGTGCGGGTCTGTTCCCGGGCCTGAATATCCGCCAACCAGCTTTTGCCTTCGGTGGCCGCATGACGGAATTCATCCAATTCCGCCGAATACCCATCACGGATCACACCGCCATCGGTCAATATCGCCGGGGCATTGTCCGCGATCGCCTGTTCGATCCGGGCCGTCACTTCCGGGAATTCAAAAATGGCATCCCGCAGTGTTTCCAGCAGCGGGGCATCGTAAACCGCCAGCAGTTTCCGGACCTCCGGCAGCACGCCCAATCCGACCGTCAGAGCCAGCAGATCGCGGGGATTCGCACTGCCGAGATTCAACCGGCCGACGATCCGTTCCAGGTCACGCACCACCCCGATCAATTCGCGCAATTCCGCCAGCGTCAGGGGATCGTCTTTGAATTGCTCCACCGCATCCAACCGGGCAATGATCTCTTCGGGCCGGAACAGCGGCCGCAACAGCCAATCCCGCATCAACCGGCCGCCCATCGGGGTGGCGGTATGATCCAACACCCCCAGCAGTGTCACATCCCGGCCGCCGCGCAACGCCTCGACCAATTCCAGATTGCGCTGGGTGGCCGCATCCAATTCCATGAAGCCGTCCGGGGCAATGTATTCCAGTTTGCTGATATGCGTGCAATCCTGCCGCATGTTCTCTATGGCATAACTCAAAACCGCCCCCGCGGCCGCAATGCAGTCGGGCAGATCCCGGCAGCCGAAACCGTCCAGTGTGGCCACGCCGAAATGCTGTTTCAAAAGCGATTCCGCTTCGGCCGGATCAAAACGGTATGCCTCCAGTTCGGTCCACAAAATCCCGTCCCGCAAAAACGGCCGACCTCCATTCTGTTCCCAGCGTGTCTGCTGACCGGCGGGGATCAGACACTCCCGTGCCGCCAGCCGGGCGAACTCCGTTTCCAGCGATTCTTTGCGGGTGAAACGGGAAATATGGAATTCGCCGGTGCTGATATCCAGCGATGCCATGGCCCACGCATCGCCATTTTTTGCTGTCACCAGCGAACACAGAAAATTATGCACCTCCGGCCGGAGTGCCGAAGCCTCGGTAACGGTACCGGGCGTGATGATCCGGGTGATCTGGCGTTTGACGATACCGGTGGCGAACCGCGGGTCCTCCATCTGTTCCGCCACCGCCACTTTGACATTGGCCGCCAGCAGTTTCGGCAGCTGGGAATCCAGCGCATGATGGGGGAATCCGCACATCGGGACACCGGCGCGTTTGGTCAGCACCAATTCCAGGATCGCACTGGCACGCGATGCATCCTCGAAAAACATTTCATAAAAATCCCCCAGCCGGAACAACAATATGGCATCCGGCGGGATCTGCGACTTCGCCTCGCGGTACTGCCGCATCATCGGGGTCAATTGAGTCTCTTCCATCAGCGGCTCCGTTCCATCTCGATTCCGATCGTACGGGCGATCCGTGCGGCACCGGGTTTGTCGATCCGCAGGGTCACGCTATCCACCCCCGGCGTCTCCAGGATGGCCCGGCAAATGGCTTCCCCCAGCGACTCCAGCAAAAAATACTGCGACTGCCGCACCAGTTTATCCACCGTGCGTTCGATCTGCGAATAATCCACCGCATCCAGCAGATCGTCACTGGCTCCGGCGGCCCGGAAATCAGTGACGATTTCGAGATTCAAAATCAAAGGCTGGGCCGCCAGCCGCTCTTCCGGCAATGTTCCGATGACCGCCTCGGTCGCCAGATCACGGATCAGAATCCGGTCTTTTTTCATGCCGTCACCTCATCTTTCCGGCGGCGCAGCCGCGCCGCAAACATCGCATCACACTCCGCCGTGCCCGGTTTGACACTCAACATCCCGGATTCCACCGGTCCGCCGGTCAGCGGATCGGTAAACGGCTCAACCGAAAATTCCGGATGCGATGCCAGAAAACGCTCCACATTCAACCGGTTTTCCGCCGCAAAAATCGAACATGTCGCGTAAACCAGCACGCCGCCGGGCCGTACCGCGGCCGCCGCCGATTCCAGAATCGACCGCTGGACTTCCACCATCTCCTCCACCCCGGAACGCCGCAAACTCCATGGCCCGTCCGGATTGCGCCGCCATACGCCGGAACAACTGCACGGCACATCGGCCAATACCCCGTCAAACGGAGCCCGCCGGGACGACTGGAAATCTTTGCCGTCCCACGCCCGGGTCCGGATGTTCGGGAAACCGGCCCGCCGCGCCCGTTTCCGCAGATCCTCCAATTTGTATTCGCGCACATCCGATGCCACCACCGAACCGCGCCGCCCCATCAGATCGGCCAACTGCAATGTTTTGCCGCCGGCACCGGCACAAAGATCCAGCCAGCGTTCTCCGGGCTTGGGGGCGCACACCAGACCGATCATCTGCGATGCCAGATCCTGCACCTCAAACAATCCCTCCCGGAACGCCGGTAATGTGTAAAGGTTGATATGACTGTTTTCCAGCATGGCGGCCCGCCGCACCAGCGGATGCCGCCGGAACGGCAATCCCGATTCAACGATCTTCGCCCAACTCTGTTCCGCCTCCACGCCCTGCAGCCGGATCCACATCGGCGCGCGTTTCCCCAGCGATTCCCCGTATTGCGTCAACGGGAAATCCGGTTCGACCATATCCGCCACCCATTCCGGCATCATATCCTCCGGACGGCATACCGGCTCTGTCACCCCCCATTGCCGCAACACCCGCTCCGCCCGGGTCATCCGGTCCGCCCCGGAAACCGGTTCAAACAGCCGGGCGGCAGGCAATTCCAGGCGATCGATCTGAACCGCTGCTCCGATCCATGCCGTCAATTCCCGGGCGGTCGGTGCGGCGGTACCGTTTTCCAGTGCCAGCCGCCGGTCCGGGTCAATTCCCCGGCGCAACATCCCCCAACAGCGCAACACGCCGAAAACCGCTTCGCTGATGAATCGCCGGTCCCGGGAACCGCACCGGTGATTGTCGCGGAAAAACGCGGAAAGCACCCGGTCGGCGGCCCGCCCCTCCCGGAAAACAGCGCAAAACACGGTATGCAATGCATTTTCTGCCAGTTTCAATTGTGACCGCAATTTCAATTCCGAAATCGCGCCTCTCACATCGTCTTTTTTCATCTTTCGTTCATTTCCCGCGGTCGACCCGCTCCAAATAATTCACATCTTAAAATATTTGACTTTTTCTACAATCTGGCATTTTTATTACTTGACAAACCCGATCTTTCCGGCTAATTTAAATGGTGAGATCGGATTTTTAGCGATTCGTGGAGTCTGACCATCCCCCCTCCAACCGGTTGGATTCCCGGATCGCTTCTTTGTTTTCCGCCGCCCGGCGATACGCCTCCGACTGCTGCCGGAACGCCTGTTCGATCCGCCCGGCCGCGTCTTCATCCGGCACGATCGGCTGTGCTTCCGGGTGCTGATGCCGGAACCAGGTGCGCTGACGCCGGGCAAACTGGCAGGTACGATCCATGATCCGCTGTTCCATTGCGGCGGCATCCAGCCCCCCATCGAGATACGCAGCAATGACCGAATACCCCAACGCCTGATGCGCCGTCGGCGAAGTCAACAATCCACCGGCGATGGCCTGCCGGGCCTCCTCCACCCATCCGGCCGCCAACATCTGTCCGGCCCGCCGGGCGATTTTTTCCCGCAACACCGCCGGATCGACCTCCAGTTTCCAGGCCGACACCGGATATTTGAGTTTCCGGGCCCCCTGCTGCCATTCGATGATGGAACGCCCTGTCAAAAGCCGCACCTCCAATGCCCGGATCAATTTCCGGCGGCAGGAACCATATTTCTCCCACGCGGCCGAATCTTCGGCGATCATCCGTTCCCGGAGCAGCTCTCCGCCGACTTCGCTGTCATACTGCTGATCCAATTCCGCCCGCAATGCCGCATCCGCGGGTAAATCATCCAGCCCATAAAGCAGGGCTTTCAGGTAATACCCGGTCCCGCCGGCGATCACCGGCACTTTGCCGCGGCTTTCGATATCGGCAATGATTTTTTCCGCCCGGGCAACAAAACCGACCACAT
Source organism: Lentisphaeria bacterium (assembly GCA_017414565.1). Lineage (GTDB taxonomy): Bacteria > Verrucomicrobiota > Lentisphaeria > Victivallales > Victivallaceae > RGIG1931. The sequence goes on from JAFQLP010000036.1 coordinate 15,782, forward strand.
CGGCCCGTTCCGTCAGATCCAACACCCCGACCAGATGATGGGGCACCAGCTGCTGTTCCTCTGCGGTCGGCTGGGCCGTACCAATGGCCAACCCCCGGTAAAGCTGCATGGAATCAGCAGAAACGATCTCGCCATCAAGCCGTTGCGCCAATTCCAACGCCAATTTGCTTTTTCCGGAAGCCGTCGGACCCATCACCGCCAGCAGCATACCGCCTCCCTGAATGAAATTCTGTCACCGTACCATTGCACTAATGTAGTACGCCGGGACGATTTTTCAAGCACCGGGGAACGCTTCCGGCATCAGATTTCGACCTTGTGGAAATGGAACTGCCGCGTTGCCGGATCACAGGTGATCTCCCACATGGTCCCGTTGGCGGTCAGCGACCCGGAACAGCATTCGCCGTGCCCGTCCGGATCGACCCGCAGGCCCATTTTATGCACATGCCCGCAGAGCGAAAGATCCAGTTTGCCGTCTTCGATCAACTGCCGCACCGGCCGTTCACCAAACAGCCGGTGACGGGTCCGCAGCCACGGATGATCCTCAAAAATCGGATAATGATTGATGAGCACCCGCGGTCCCTCCCGTTCTTCACAGCTCCGGCGGATGAACGCGGCATCCGCCGCCGACATGAATCCCCAGGAACAGAGCAGATTCGACGGCCGCGATGTATTGACCGTGATAAAGTTCACCCCGCCGAAAGGGATCACGCGCGGCTGACCGGTAAAGGGATATTTACCGTGCGAAAGATACAACGCCATTTCCTCCACCACCCGGCGGCATTTCTCCCGGGTCACATAACAGTCATGGTTCCCCGGCGTATAGATCAACGGCATCCCGGAATCGCGCAACGGAGCCAGATAGGGCCGTATCCGGTCAAATTCGCCGGGCTGACCGGTACTGGTCAGGTCGCCGGTACAAACGACCATGTCCGGCCGTGTTTGCAAAATATAATCGACCGCACGGGTCAGGCGTTCCAGCAAAAAACGGTTGCGGCGGCGGAATGTGTAGTTGAACACCCCGACCCACCGTTTATCCAGATAGGCCAGCCAGTCTTCCGCGCCGCCACCGGCGTGGAAATCAGAAAAGTGAATGATCTTCATTTATGTGTATCCGCATCAAGTGCCTCCCGGATGGCACGGCAGACGACCGGCAGACGATGCGGTTTCGGCAGAAAACCGCAGGCCCCCTGCTGCAATAATTCGCGGACGTCTTCTTCGGAAACAAATCCGCTGGAAAGCAGGATCCTGGCATCGGGATCCAATGCCCGGATACGCCGGAACGCCTCCGGTCCGCCCAATCGCGGCATGATCATATCGAGCAGTACCAGATCGATCCCGCCGGGATTGTTTTCATAGATCTCCACGGCATCCTGTCCATCCTCCGCCAGCAATACGGTGTAACCAAGATGCTGTAAAGTTTCTATGAGAAAATCCCATATCGTTTCCTGATCATCCACGATCAGGATGGTCTCCGGTCCGCCGGACAGCCCGCCAGTATCCTCCACGTTACCATCTCCGGTTTGGTTGTCATTGTTTTTGTTATACCCATAATTATAACCGGGAACCGGACAAAAAGCAAGTCGTACCGCTAAAATGATCCGTTTTTATTCCACTTGAAAATCCGGCATGAAACATTATTGTAACTGTTGACAAAATCTATTGACAGCATGTTCGGAGGAACCATGTACAACGCCGTTATCTGCCGTTATCACGAAATCGCCATCAAAGGCAACAACCGCCGGGAATTTGAACGCCAGCTCATTGGCAATATGCACAGCATGATGCGCGGCAAAGTGGAATGCCGCATCCGTCAGATCCGCGGCCGCATCTGGATCGAACCGGCCGCCGGAGCGGCGTTCTTCACCGCGGCAGAACAGCAGACCCTGGCCGGTATCCTTTCCCGCTGTTTCGGCCTCGAAAGTTTCTCCCCCGCCCGGCTGGTCCCCCCCGATATGGAGGAGATCAAAGCCGCCGCGGCCGAAGTCGCCCGGCCGGTTTTCGCCGCCGCCCAGGCGGAAAAAACGCGGGTATCGTTCCGCATCCGCGCCCGCCGGAGCGACAAAGAATTCCCCTTCCGTTCCCGGGACATCGAGATCGCCCTGGCGGAAGTCGTGGCCAAGTCGGTGGATGCCGACCGGCTGGATGTGGATCTGGACGATCCGGATCTGTCGCTGGGCTGTGAAGTGCGCGAAGAATTCGCCGCTCTTTTTCTTGAAACATTCCGGGGCCCGGGCGGATTGCCGGTCGGCTGCAACGGCAAAGTGCTGGTACTGCTTTCGGGCGGCATTGATTCGCCGGTCTGCGCTTACCGGATGATGAAACGCGGCTGTGCCGTGGATTTTCTGACATTCCACAGTTCCCCCTACACGCCCCCGGAATCGGAGGAAAAAGTCCGGGAACTGGCGGCCTGTCTGAACCGTTACCAATTCCCCGGCACGCTTCATCTCTGCAATCTCGCGCCGCTGCAGAAACAGATCCGCGACCTCTGCACCGAGCGTGACCGCACGGTATTGTACCGCCGGGCCATGCTGCGGATCGCGGAAAAGATCGCCACCCAATGCGGTGCCGGCGCACTGGCCACCGGCGAAGCGGTCGGTCAGGTCGCCTCCCAGACGCTCCGCAATCTGGCCACGATCAACGCCGCGGTCAGGATCCTGATCCTCCGCCCGCTCTGCGGCTCCGACAAATCCGAATTGATCCGCATGGCCGAAGAGATCGGGACCTATCCCATCTCCATCCGCAAAGCCCCGGACAGCTGCACCGTCTTTGCCCCGGCATCCCCCGCCACCTCCGTACCGGAATCCGTGGCGACCGCCGAAGAAGCCAAAATCCCCGATTATGACCGGCTGCTGGATGAAATCACCGCTGCCGCCGTCACCTGCCGCCCCTGATAACCGGCAATAAAAAAAGCCGTGCCCCGCTTGGGACACGGCCTTTTTTTCGGCACTGCTCTTATTTGCCTTTGGGAACGATCTGCAGGTCGATCTTGATTTCGGCATCAAGCCGCCAGAAATAACGCATGGGCGCGCCGGAAACATTGTAGTTGCGCAGCATTTCAGCCGTTGCCGGGGCAACATGACCGTCCATGTAGGCGACATTGGCATCCGGACCGTGATTCAACGCGGTACGGTAGGTGTCGTTGCCGATGTAGCAAATCATGGCGCGGTAGGAGGTAATGTTCGTGGCGGTACTGTCAGCCATAAAGTTCGCTTTGGAGGGGTTCATCGCCGGAGCCACGCTGTTTTCCGGCCACACAGAGAGTTTGTCGAATGCGATCTCCGGACGGTTGTAGCCGGAGAAGCCGCGCACTTTCGGGGGACGCGCATTGACCCATTCGCCCTGCCCGCCGTAACCGGTGCAGAGAGCGGAGGTACGGGCCCCCCAGATGTAGTAGATGCCGTAGGTCTGGTTCCAGTCCTGATCGACATGGGAGTGGGTCATCATGGTGGGACAGGTATAGGCTTTGCGGTTCTTCATATATTCCATATAGAACAGGGCTTTGCCCCACGGAATATCGTTCAGACCGGCGTTTTCCGGGATCATGGCACCCGGCACCGTATCTTTTTTGGATGCCGCACCGAAATACGGCGGCAGCCCCCAGCCATCGTGGTCATCGACATACATCATGTACGCCAGAATGCACTGCTTGAGGTTGCTGGTGCACGAAGATTTCTGCGCAGCATCCTTGGCCTTGCTCAACGCCGGAAGCAAAATCGAAGCGAGAATAGCAATAATTGCGATCACAACCAAAAGTTCGATCAGCGTAAAGCGACGCGTTGTTTTCATGTCTCCAATCCTTTGTCACCTGTTAAATTGATTAATAATCCAGTGTATCCAACACCTGACTCTTATATAATCTTATCACGCAAAAGCATTACACTCAATGGATAAAAAAACTATTTGCGAACAATAAAAAAACTTTATTGCTTCCCCGGATGCCGCCGCTCCGCCGCCAATCGTTCCGCCACCGCCAGATTGCGCCGGATACCTTCGTGTTCCGGCATCAGCCGCAAAGCCCGCCGGAACCATTCCGCCGCGGCCGCCGGGTCCCCGTTCCGGAGTGCCAGCACCCCCAACGCATTCAACGCCTGACGGTGTGCCGGAGCCGCCGCACACGCCGCCAGATATTTGGCTTCGGCCTCCGCCGGACGCTTCAGCTGCTCCAGCAGAAGCCCGTGATTATACAGATTATCGGCATCTTCCGGATCACGCGCTGCCGCCTCGGCAAAAAAACGCTCCGCCGCCGCGAAATCGCCCTCGCCCGCCGCGATCAATGCCAGATTCATCGCCGGAGCCGCCTGGTCATGCGTGCGTTTCAGCGCGTACTCAAACCATACCCGGGCCTCCGCCGGATATCCGGCCGCGACCAATGCCGATCCCAGCAGACAGGCATCCCGTCCGGGATCATGGGAATCCGCCACCCGGTCCTTGAGCAGATATATCGCACGCCCCGGATCGCCGTTGCGGTAATATCCCTCCGCCAGTAGGCTCACCGCTTCCGCCGGATCATGCACCCAGCCGGGGATCAACGGCAATGATGCCAGCGGCAGCAATGCCCCGAACACACCGCCGGCCAGTTTCTTTTTCCAATCGCCTTTCCGGCTCCACCACAATGCTGCCAACAGCATCGCCGCCGGGATCACCGCCAGCCGGTAACGGCCGCTGGTCACGGTGCCGAGCTGAACCAGTGCCGCTGCCGCCCCGAACAGCAGCAGCGGTCCGGCGATCCGCCAGTCTTCCCGCCGGATCAGCCAGATCCCGCCGACCGCAAACGCCAGCAGCAACCACACCGCCACCCGGCTGCCCCACCGTTGGAACCGGGTGTATTCATAAAGCATCGCGGTATCCGCGCCCGCCGGCAATTCCACCGGGGCAAACAGCAACACCGCCCGGGTCGCGGTCAACTGACCGAACCGCAACGGATGCTGAAACGGAAATGCCGCCGCCTGACGCAAAAACCAGTCATCGCGGGATATCCCCCTTTCTTCCGCCGCGCGGACACTTGCCGCATGAAGATCCCGCCAGCCGTCACCGGGCCGGACATTGCAGGTGCCGTCGGCCCCGATCCGGTTCCCGAGATAAAGATTGTAGCCGCCATGATGCTGTACCGGCACAAACCGTCCCGCCTGTACCGACCGCACGGCGATCACCGGCGCGATCATCAACGCCGCCGCACCGGCAAATACCGCCGTCTGCCGCCAACGCTGTCCGCCCGGCATCATCCAGCCCAGCCACGCGCCTGCCGCCAGCAGACCCAACAGCGTTGTCGGGTGGGTAATGACCGCACACCCCGCCAGCAGCCCGCCGACGGCCGTCAACAGCCACCGGCGGCGGCCTCCGCCATTGACCGCCTCGCCCAGTGCCGCGGCGGCACCGAGCAGAAGCGGCAGCAGCACGGATTCACAGACCAGTTCCGCCTGAAAATAGATCACCGGCGGATAAACCATGGCGACCGCCAGAAAAATCAGCGGCAGCCGGGTTTCCCCGGTGCGCCGGTGGAGCCACCCGGCAAACCCGATCCAACTGCCCCAGCCGATCAGCAGTTGCAAGACCCGGATCCCCGGCACGGCCAGCCCGCCATACATGGCAACCGCCAGAAACCAACTGTAAAACGGCGCATGGATCTGCGGCTCACGGGACAGAAACGATCCGGCCACGATCTCCCGGGCGCGCTGAAAATACTCCGACACATCCGGCCCCAGAGCCAGTCCAAAAAGCGGCGAATGGGAAAATTCCAGCAAATACACCGCCCGCAGGACCAATCCGACGGCCGCCAATCCCACCGTCCACGGCAGGAACCGCACCCGGCCCGATGTTTTCCCATTTTTTTCTTCCGGCATCAACGGCTCTCAATCATGCGGCGGAAAATCAAAGTCTCTTTCAAAAAGATCGCCGATCTGCTGCAATGCCCGTTCTTCATCCGGGCCTTCGCACCGGAGTACGGCCCGATCGCCGCACGCCAGACACAGGGCGATCAGCGACAGGATGCTGTCCACCCGGCACTCGCTGCCATCGCTCTTGCTTACCGTAAAAACATGCCCCGGAAATTCATTCTGGACCGCCCGCAGGATCACTCCGGAGGGACGGCAATGAATACCGGCATTGTTGCGTATCGTGATTTCCCGTTCACTCATGTTCGCTGATCTCCCTGTTGACGGCGGCACAGAAATACCGTTCCGTTTCCCCCGCTTCCCGTTGCAATACGCCTTGCCGCACCAGTGCCGCCACCCGCTGCTGCAAAACCCGTTCATCCTCTTCCTGCAAAGCCGCCCGCAACTCTGCCGGTGTGACCGGCCGTTCCGCGGCGATCCCGCAAATGCGGCAATCCAGCACCGTCCGCACCCCGGCCGCCTGACGGCACGGCCCGACGATCTCAACCGGCATGATCGCGCCCAGCACATCAGCAAAATGCCGCATGACCGCTTCCTCCGGCACCCGCAGCCAATCTGCCACGCCGGGCCGGTCAAGGGCGTTCAACTGCAATTTGGCCGCCGGCAAACGCCGCAGAATGGCGGCGAACCGCGCCAGCGATTCTTCGGAATCATTGATCCCCGGCACCAGAAACAACTCGATCCAGACCGTTGCCGTCGTGGTCCGGCAGAACGACTCCAGCCCCCGGATAAAATCATCGAACTGCAATTCTGCCACCGGCCGGTTGATGGTTTGAAATTCTGCCGCATCGGAAGCATCCAGCGACGGCACCACCAGATCGCACCAGCGGATCTCCTGCTGCAATGCGGGGTCCCCCAATCCCCAGCCATTGGTCAGCAGACAGAGCCGGTACTGCGGGAATTCCCGTTTGATAAAAGCCGCCACATCCCCGAACCGGCTGTTCAATGTCGGTTCCCCGGAGCCGGAAAACGTGATCCAGTCGATCGCCGGAGCCGCCGACAGAAACGCGCGCAATTCCGCTATGACTTCATCGACCGGCACATATTCCCGGCGGCGGCAGGTCAATTCCGTGGTCTCACCGGCTTCACAGTAAATGCAATTTTCACTGCAACACTTGGCCGTGACCAGATCGACCCCCAGCGACCGCCCCAAACGGCGCGAATGGATCGGTCCGAAAATGTATTTGTTTTTCATTGCATCCCTGTTAATGAAAAAGGACGCGCACACTCGGCCGCGTCCTTGGCAATCATTGCTGTTTTCAGCAAATCCCGGTCATCATCTCACTTCGCCGGAATGAAGACCATCAGGGCATCCTCGGCAACGACATAATCAAGTTCGTTGTCACCAACCTTGGTGAAACTCGCCAACGCCGAGGGATTGTATTTCTTGAAGGTATCCAGCGTGATATTCTGCCGCTGGAGGTAATCGCCCAGCCGGGTCCCTTTTTCCATGTAATCCGGAATGGTGCTTTCCAAAGCTTCGCTCTGAACCGCTGTGGTCGTTTCGACCGCCGCCGGAGCCGTGGTATCAGTCGGAGCCGCGGCATCAACCGGGGCCGCGACCGGAGCCGTGGTATCAGTCGGAGCAGCGGTATTGACCGGGGCCGCGACCGGAGCCGCCGTTTCCGGCAGATCACTGATCAAAGCATCCACCTTGGCCTCCGTTTTGCCGGGGATATCCGCCGCAACCGTCGCCGGAGTCGGAGCCGCCGCGGCCGCTGCAGCCGCCTTGCCCGGGATCATCAGTTTCTGACCGATCTGCAGACGGCGGGTCGCCGCATCCGACAAATTGTTCGCGGCCTGCAGTTCCGAGGCCTTGACACCGAAACGCTTGGCGATCTTCGGAATGTTGTCGCCTTTTTTGACAACATAGAGACCGCCGTCCGTCAACGCCGGAGCCGCCGCAACCGCCTTGCCGGAGTCCGTCTTTTTGACATCCGCCCTGACCGCGCCCTTGCCGGGGATCACCAGTTTCTGACCGACGCGGATCACATCGCTCTTGAGCGAATTCGCCTGACGGATGTCCGCCACCCGCACCCGGTGGGCCAGGGCGATGTGGGAGAGCGTGTCGCCGGACTTGACAACATAGGTACCGCCAGCACTCACCGTTGCGATCTTGCGCTTGCTCTGCGGACGGGATTTGACCTGCTTGATGGCAGACGAATCAAAGCGGGGATAGGTTTTGACCGCCGGGGCCGGAGCTTCAGCCGGAGCGGGGGCTTCGGCAACCGCCGCCGGAGCGACTTCTTCTGCTTCGGCAACCGGAGCAGTCACCGGAGCGGCAGGCAGCCGGTCCTGCTTAACGGGAATGTAAGACTCATCCTTCATCACGGTCTGGGTACAACCGGCGGCGGAAATCAACGCGCCTGCGACCAGAACGGAACCGATACCGAACATCACATGTTTCATTTTTTTTCCTATCCTGTAAAACAATTCCTATGGTGTTTTGTGAAACCATCTGCAAAACTTAATATACGGAGGATTAACAGCATTGCAAGATGATTTCCAAAAAAACACCTTAATTTTAAACAGATTTTTCCGCGATCCGTCTCCGCTCTTCAAGCCGGGCCGGGCTCCGCGCTCCAACCGGCTCTGTCAGCGGGGTGTCCGGCGTTGCTCCGGCCGCTGACGGCGGTCCGGCAATTCCGGATATTCCAGCACCGTTTCGCCATCCCGGCAGAGATTGTATTTCTCCCGGGCGACCCGTTCAACCGCTTCCGGCGAAGTCTGCAGATCGGAGACCTCTTTGCTCAACACCGCGCTGTTGGCGCGTTTGCTGTCCAATTCCCGGCGCAGACCATCGAGTTCCTGCCGTTTCATCTTGTATTCCCGCTGTACCGGCAGCAGCAACGCCGCCGCCGCCAGCAGGACCAGAGCCGCCAACAGAAACAGCCAGTACGAACTGGATGAATCCTGTTTTTTTCTCCGTTCCATGCAACACCTCCGTACCGCCGCTGACGACAGATCTATTGATTCTGCAATGTCAACAGAAATTCAATGTTGTTTTTGACTTTCTTCAGCCGTCCCACCAGCATTTCCATGGCCTCGGCCGCCGGGACCCCGCTGACTGCCTTGCGGAGTTTCCAGATGCACTGGAGTTCATCCGGATGCAACAGCAGTTCCTCCTTGCGGGTACCGCTCTTTTCAATGTTGATCGCCGGGTAGATACGGCGGTCGGAAACATTGCGGTCAAGATGAAGTTCCATGTTGCCGGTACCTTTGAATTCCTCAAAGATAACATCATCCATGCGGCTGCCGGTGTCCACCAGCGCGGTGGCAATGATCGTCAGACTGCCGTGGTTTTCAATATTCCGCGCGGCCCCGAAAAACCGTTTCGGCCGGTGCAGTGCCGTGGCATCGATACCGCCGGTCAGGATCTTGCCGCTGTGGGGCTGAAGCGTATTATAGGCGCGGGCCAGACGCGTGATACTGTCGAGCAGGATCACCACATCTTTGCCGTATTCGACCATGCGTTTCGCCTTTTCGACCACCATTTCCGCCACCTGCACATGCCGTTCCGGCGGTTCATCAAAGGTGGAACTGACCACCTCGGCATCCACCATCCGCTTCATATCGGTGACTTCTTCCGGCCGTTCATCGATCAGCAAAATGATCAGATCGACATCGGGATTGTTGGCCCGGATGCTGTTGGCGACTTTCTGCAGCAGCACCGTTTTACCGGTACGGGGCGGCGCCACGATCAGACCGCGCTGCCCCAGACCGATCGGCGTGACCAGATCGACCACCCGGGGCGAAATATCCCCCGGATCGCGTTCCAGCACCAGACGCCGGGTCGGGAAATAGGGGGTCAGTTCGTTGAAGGGAATGATCTCGCGCTTGTGCATCGGATCGCAGTGATTGACGCTCTCCACCTTCAGCATGGCGAAAAAGCGTTCTTTTTCGCGGGGCTGCCGGATCTGACCGATGATGAAGTCACCGGTTC
>JAFQLP010000037.1 GCA_017414565.1 Lentisphaeria bacterium
AAAAAAAAATCTACGGATAGCAAACCTTACGGCTTGCCATCCGTAGCTTTAGCGAAGGATGGTGGAGCTGATGGGAGTCGAACCCACTACCTCAACGATGCGAACGTCGCGCTCTAGCCAAATGAGCTACAGCCCCATTCTTTTCAATGCATTTAACCTACACCCAAATCCGGAAAAAGCAAGCACCGGCAGGCACTTTTTTCGCCTTTTCAAAAAATGGAGCGGGTGACCGGAGTCGAACCGGCGTCGCCAGCTTGGGAAGCTGGAGCATAACCGTTTTGCTACACCCGCATCGATTTCATGCATCTCTTAATTTATCCGGATCCGTGAAAAAAGCAAGCCTTTCTTTCGCTTTCAGGACAAAAAAATTTGATTTTCATCCGGGATACTGTATTTTTTATGCCATGGATGACTGTTCCGGCGTGTCCGTTGTCGCTGTTAAATCAAGGAGAGGTTATGGTGCGTTTCATCAATTTTATGGTCGTGGCTCTGGTCGTAATGGTAATCGGCGGCGGTTGCGCCACCAGGCAGAAAATGCCTTCCGAAGACTTGGAGGTGTTGACCCTTTACAAAGACGAAATCGCCATCCTGCATTCCCAGCTGCCCACCAACAGCGAGGCCAAATACAAGGCCGCCAAGCGGTTGCATGATAATGTGGATTTTACCTACACCCGCACAGTCCAGACACTGGACGAAATTTTCAGTTCGGTCGATGCCAAGGTAGATAACCCCAATTCCAACAATCAAATGCTGGTTTTTTACTATCAGTACGGCGACCGTTCGATCCGCTTCATTTTTCACCGGTACCAGAATTTTGTTGACCGCGTTGAGGTGGTGGAACGATGACCCGCGACGAAGGCTTCATGCGTGAAGCTTTGGCGGAGGCAGAAGCCGCCGCCGCCCGGGGCGAAGTGCCGGTCGGTGCTGTGGCCGTGGCTGGCGATGTTATCATTGCCCGCGCCGGAAACCGGGTCGAGGCCGCGCTCGATGCCTCCTGTCATGCCGAGATCGAGGTATTGCGGCAGTGCGCCGCCGTCCGCGGGGACTGGCGGATGGAGGATGTGGAGATCTTCGTTACCAAAGAACCCTGTGCCATGTGCGCCGGAGCCATGGTCAATGCCCGGGTGCGCCGGGTGGTTTTCGGATTGCCGGACCCCCGTTCCGGCTGTTGCGGTTCGGCACTGGATGTGACCGGTTTTCCCGGCATGTTGTGGCAGGTCGAGGCCGTCGGCGGCGTGCTGGCCGAAGAATCCCGCAGGATCATGCAGGATTTTTTCCGGCAGGTCCGGGAACGGCGCAGCAAGCCGGAGCGGCCGGAGCGTATTTAATTCAACATGACCTTTTCCAACGGCGTTTGCATACAGCCGGTGAGCAGACGGGCAATGTCATTCAACAGCCGGTCGCCGGGATCGGGAGTGGCTCCCAGGGTGTCAATCGCAAATCGCCGGATATCTGCAATCGTCAGATAAACCGGCAGGGTCCGGTCCGTATTGCCGGTGAAGGTTGCCCAGGCCGCCGCCGCCCGCTGATGACACAGATCAAGTGCCTGGGCCACC
>JAFQLP010000038.1 GCA_017414565.1 Lentisphaeria bacterium
GGACCGGAATCCGGCGCATGACAAACTGCTCTGATAGGGGGCATAGACCGTCTGATACGCATCCGGCAGTTTTCCTTTGTCATCCATCGGCACCATCGTGCCATCGGCAGATTCCGGGACCATGCGGTGCTGTAACAGCAGCAATGTTTCCGCCTCCACCAGTTCCAGCAGATGTTCCAGCCGGATGAATTGATCGGATATCGCCAATGCCGTCCGGCGCACCCCCAGCACCGCCCGGGTGATCGCCAGGTCCCGCCGCTGCTCCGCCACCGCATTGTTCATAATGTTCCACCAGGTCCCCAGCAGGGCAACCGTGATACTGCCGACAAATCCCAGCGCGGCAAGCAGCAGCACCACCCGGCGGTGACGGTAGGTGAAGCGCGCCATTTTTCCCCATACCCCGTCCGGATTGGCCGAAACCTCTTCGCGGCGGATAAAGTGCCGGATATCGGCAGCCAATTCGCTGATATGCCGGTACCGCCGGTCCGGGTCCAGTGCCGTTGCCTTGCGGATGATGGCCGCCAGATCCCGGTGAATGGGAGTGCCGAAACGATGCACCAGCGGGGCGATATTCCCCCGGCGCACCTGATGGATCACCCGGGTCAGATCGGTATCGGGAAATGCCGGTGAAAGCGTGGCCAGTTCATACAAAATCACCCCCATCGTGTAAATATCGGACCGGGTGTCGCAAGGCTGCCCCAGCAGATTTTCCGGCGACGTATAACGGGGTGTCCCCATGGTCTGGTGTTTATCGGCCGGAGCCTCCGATACCGACCGCGCGATCCCCCAGTCCATGATATAGGTTTCGTGATAATGCCCGATCATAATATTTTCCGGCTTGAGATCACAATGGATCACCTTGTGGTCATGGACATAGGCGAGCGCATCGCACACTTTCAAAAAAATCTCCAACCGGTAGGTCAGGGCCGCCGCTTCGTCAAAATGCACCACCCCGTCTTTCCGGTATTTTTCGACCGTATCGGCCAAATACTGCTTCAGGGTTTTGCCGGTCATCAGTTTCATGGCCAGATGCAGACCGCCATCCGGATCGGAATTGAGGCTGTAAACCGGCACGATCGAAGGATGGTCCAGCGAAGCAGTGCCCCGTGATTCGGCCAGAAAATCATCGCGTGCGGCCGTATTTTCCAACAATTCCTGCCGCATGGATTTAACGGCCACCTGCCGCCCCAGACACCGGTCAACCGCCAGCGACACCCGGGCCTGTCCGCCCTCCGCCAACAACCGCAACACCTGATAACGCTCTGCCAGTTCCGGCAGATCCCGGTCATCTTTCAGCGGCACGCCACCGTCATCAGCATCCGCGGCGGCCGGAGCGGGGGCACTGTTTTCGCGGTCGATCTCCTGGCCGACATTGCGGAGTTTCCGGCCGAAAAAACGGAACAACCCCGGACTGGTAAAGGCAACGGTGGTTTCGCCGGATCTCTGACCGGACCCGGAGATTTTTCGGGCCATATCCTGGGTGGATATGACCATCGTCACATCATCGTCATCCGGAATTGAAATTTTTTGTGTTGTCTGATCCGTCATATCATCCTCCGGTTGTCTGCCGGAAAATACACCCGTTTCCCGGAAAATCAAATCCGTCTCCGGCGATCCATCCCGCGCCCGTCACATGATCTTTTTGAGCCGGAACAACAGCGTGATATAAAAAATGACCGCAAACACCGGGATCATGCCGATATAGTACAGCCGGAGCGTCATCGACAGCGATCCGTCACCGATGGCGTGGGTCAGCGCATAGACCCCGGATGCCGCGAGCAATCCCGCAAACACCCCGCCGTTGCTGCAAATACTGAATGCCGCCACCGCCGCATCGAGCCAGTTTTTATCAGCCAGCTTTCCGGCCGCCGCATATACTCCCTGAAACAGGATGCCGCCGCAGAGCGAAGCCATGGAATCCCACATCAGCAGAGCAAAAAGCGGCAGCACCCACACCGATTTCCAGCAACAGCAGAACAGCACCAGCCCGGTCAGCATGCCGCCCGCCAGCAACGGAAAGATCCGGCCGTATCCCCATTTGTCCATGATTTTGCCGCTGACCGGCATCATGGAATAGAGGATCACGCTCATCAGGATCCCGATAACGATCAGAGTTGTCATGCTCAACTCCATGACTTTCAGAAAATAAACCGTCAGATATGCCATACCGAGCCCGCTCCCGAACCGGTGCAGGAAAATCAACAGCAGAATAAGCCGGAAGCGGCGGTCCCGGTACGGCAGCAATCCGCTCCGCTGTTTTCGATCCGGCACGATTTCCGATGGGGCGGTCTTGAGTTTCAGCAAAAGCAGTACCGCCGGAATGTCAAAGAGAAATGTCAGCAACTGAAGACCGGCAAACAGCAGAAAAAACGCCGGATCATCCCAGTGATCGAACCGGTCCAGCAACCACGCGATCGGCAGAGCCACGATCAGTGCCGGCAGTGACAGAAGCATGTTCATCACCCCGACCGAGTAATTGAACTGTTCCGCCGGAATGACTTTGCGGTACAATTTCATCAGCGAATTGTTGGCAAATGTGGCAAACAGCATCCCGCCGGAAAGCAGCA
>JAFQLP010000039.1 GCA_017414565.1 Lentisphaeria bacterium
GATGTTTTTCAGAACGGGACTATCCCGTCCGGGGTATTATGCCTGAAAAAGTGGCAGTTTTAAGTAAAATAAGGCTGTTACTGTTTATTTCGCCCAAGTTCACAACTTGTAGGCATCCGAGGGCGATCTGCAGGAAAGATACAGCTGTACGGATAGAGGCTGACGGTTATTTTTTATGGCTTGAAAAGTGGATAATGCAGTGCTATTTTGTAATGTCGTCAGAGAAAAAAATTCCCCACAAAATTCCCACAATGTGGAGTATGTTTTTTATCTGTAAGTTGTTTAATAATTGCAAGATGCAGAAGATCAGGCGGTTATCAAAATGTGTTCAGTGGGTCCATCTCCCACCACCATTTACGAAAAATACAGACTGTTGCAGTTGCAGCGGTCTTTTTTTGTGTTCGTGAGGGAGAACGTCCGGTCATGTTACGGATTGCTGCCTGGAATTGTCTTTATGTTCTGGCGATTTTGTACGCGCTGGTGAACAATCCCGCGCTTTTGATTGACATCAGGAGTATGATCCTGCTTCTTGCGCCTCTGGTCCTGATGGTAAGCTGGCTTGTCTTTGATCTGAAAAGGCCGCCATCCGGCCGTCTTGGCTGGATACTTGAGATCGGATTCCAGATTTTTGTTTTCCTTGCTGTGCTGCTCGTCATCCGTTGCTGCCGGATCGATGCGTGAGAGATCCGGCCGGAAAACGGCGGTCTTCGCCGGTTCCGGAACGATACTCTTTTTTGATTCCGGCCGGTTGAACCATTCCGGCTTGCATTGTGACCGGTTCCGGTTATATTGCTCTCCAGGAAACCCCCGCTCCGGCTGACAGCCCGGAAAAATCCCCCGGAAAACAGTCAATTGAAAGGAGCCGCATCATGAGAAGTATCACCCGGTTTGATTTGCAGTACGCCCATCGTTTTTACCGGTTTTCGGGCGAAGCGCAGTATCTTCACGGACACACCGGTACGCTGACCATTGAGGTCGAAGATTCCATCAATGCCGGGGTCAACATGGTATTCCCCTGCAATGAGATCAAAAAGACCGCCTGGAACATTTTACAGAATTTCGATCACGCTCTGGTGTTGCGCGAGGATGATCCCCTGCTGCCTGCCATTCTTGCCGTTTACGAGCAGCAGGAGATCAAAAACGGTACGCCTACCAACAAAATGCGCGGTCCGGCATTCAAAACCGAGTGGGCCACCGCCTATCCCGGCTGCCGGTTGGTCGTCACCCGGGAAACCATGACCGCAGAAGGCATGATCAAAATTGTCTATGATCTGCTCAAAGACAAACTCAATATTGCCAAGCTGACCTTCCGCAGCGGCGACAACACCGCCTCCCAGGAATATCTGCCGGAAGGGACCATGGACCGTTGCCCGTGCTGCGGTATTGCCATGGTCAACGGTGTTTGCCCCAAGTGCGGCTGCCGCAGGAAATAAGCCCGGGCAGCCGTCGCGGCCGGGTCACGGTCACAAGCCGGCGATCCGGCGCATGGCCTGTGCGGTTTCCGGCCATGGAGCCAGACTGCGCGCGACTTCGCTCACCAGCGGACCGGTGTAACCGGCGCGGTGGAGTTCTGCCATGACGGCAGAGAAATCGATCTCCCCCTGAAAGAGCGGGGTCCAGGTGCCGTTCAACGGGCCGCCCCGCCAGTCTTTCAGGTGGACATGTTTGATGAAATGTCCCAGTGTCCGCACCCAGTGTTCCGGTTTCTGGAAGATCGCCATGTTGCCCGGATCGAAATAGAAGCCGATATTCGGGCTGTTGACGGCCGTGAGGAAATTCCGCATCTCGATCGGGCTGAAGAGAAAACCGTTCCAGATGAATTCCAGCGCGAACTGGATGCCGCGTTTTTCGGCTTCCGGCGCGAGCCGCCGGAGGTTGGCAATGCCGTTCAGGTAGCCGTCTTCGTAGAATACGCCCGGTTGAAGCCCGCCGGTCGTATGCAGGACCGTACCGGCACCGAGGGCAGCGGCGATATCCATGCCGCGCACCGCCCAGCGGATGAAATCCTCCTGTGATTCGCCGGTCCCGGTCAGACAGCCACCCGGCGGACTGATCGAAACGGAATAGATTTTGAGGTTGTATTCCGTGGCCAGCCGACGGTATCCGGCCAGTTCATCACCGGTCACATCAAAAGTGAGGCCGCCCTGCGGAACGAGCCACATTTCCACGCCATCGTAGCCGGATTCTCTGGCATCACGCAGAAAATCCGGCACGCTCATGGTGCGGTCGCCGGCCAACAGACTGACGGCAACATCGTGCGGCATGGTTTATTTCTCCTTGTGATATTTGACCGGGACCGGTTTTTTGCCTTCCGTCGCTTTCAGGATGGCCTCGCAGACGGCGATCGCCTGACGGCCTTCGTTCCACATGCCGGATTTTTTGGCGGCAACGGCTTTCAGGAATGTCTCCTGGGCGGTCGGGACCGGTTTGACGACCGTGGCCGTTTCCGTCTGTTTGCTGGTGTTGATGGTGGTATCCACCCGGCCGGAGAGGATCTTATACGGTTTGTCTTCGCCTTTGCGGTAAAATTCAGCGCGCATGACTTCCGGGAAAAGGATCATGCCTTTGTCGCCGTAGATTTCGATTTTGGTGATGCCGGTCGGGAAATTCCAGGCATGTTCCAGCACGCCGGTCGCGCCGTTTGCGAAGTCGAAGAGCGACATGCTGTGGATGATTGCCTGCATCCCGTGGGTGCGGGAGGTGGACTGGACCGTTTTGATCGGGCCGACAAGCCACTGCAGGACGTCTGCCATGTGGACGGCATGGTCAAAAATGACCCCGCCGGCGTGTTTTTTCTGGACATACCAGTTGGCCCCGGGCGACCAGGTGAGATTCGGAGTCGAGCCGCCGGTCCGGATGCAGTGGGCGTGGATGATGTTGCCGATCGCGCCTTTGTCGAGTTCTTTTTTGACGGCCTGATAAAGTGCCATGTAGCGGAACGACTGATCGACCAGCAGGACAACGCCTTTGGCTTCGGCGGCGCGGATCATTTTTTCGGCTTCGGCCACGGAAGAAGCCATCGGTTTTTCCACGAAAACATGTTTCCCGGCGGCGATCGCCTGCAGGGCGATCGGGCAATGGGTGTCATTCGGGGTGGCGATAACGACCGCATCGATCGGTTCGGCGAGGAGTTCCTCCAGCGATTGACAGATTTTGGCGGAGGTTTGGTTGGCTTCGAGACACTGTTTGGCGCGCGCGGTCTTGATGTCGTAAACAGCGACGATCTCTGATTTGCCGGCGGCGTCCTTTTTCATGAAACGTTCAACATGTTGGACACAGGAGATTTTCCCGCAGCCGATGATCCCGATACGGATGGTTTTCATACAATGCCCTTTTCTTTATCTGTCCGCACCATGCAGACTTTTTCCCTGTTCAAGAAAGATATTTTACACAGGTTTGCGGCAAATGCAACTCCGCCGGCGTGAAAAAAGAAAATTTCATTGCGCCGGACAGACCGGGCTGCCGGGAATTGGGTGAAGAGGTCCCGGTTTACATCATATGAGCGAAGCGAATGCTTCATATTTGGAGTGAAACGGAAAATGCTTCATAACGAAGTTGCTTCATCTGAAAAGGCTGGTCCGGATTGGGTGAAGCACGCCTGCCGGCGTATGAAGCATTTTGCGGCATTGCCGCAAAATATGAAGCACCGCAGATGCGGTATGAAGCAAAGCCTTTTCAGGCTTCATATTTTTTGCCTTGGATCAAGGCAAAAAAAATGGCGGCGGGAAAATTTTATCTCCACCCACCATTCTGAACCGCATTTTGGGGCAGAAACCTCAGAATTTCGCTGTGAAATAAATTTCTAAAAATCACTTCACTTTTATTCAGAAAAAACAGAATCACTCCAAGGGTATCATCAATATTGCAACCGAATTGAGACAATGATTCATTAAATAATTTATATTTCAACATATATCAGAAAATCTGGATCCAAGAAATATCCA
>JAFQLP010000040.1 GCA_017414565.1 Lentisphaeria bacterium
CGGCGGGCTGGTGATGCTGCTGACGATCGTCGGATTCCTGCTGCACGGGCTTTTTGACATCCAGCCGTCACTGGTGGCCATGGCGGGGGCAACGCTGGCTCTCTGCATCTGCCGGGTGGATGTGGTGACGGCTCTGGAGAAAATCGAATGGGAAACGCTGTTTTTCTTCATGGGACTTTTCATTCTGGTCCAGGGGGCGGAAACCTCCGGATTGCTGGATCAGGTCGGTAAATTGCTGGAGTTCACCGCTGATTGGAATCCGATCGTCACGATCCTGGCGATCATGTGGTTCAGTGCCATTGCCGCGGCCCTGATGAACAATGTGTCGTTTACGGCGGCCATGGCGGCGATGGTGTCGGTGTTTGTCCGCACCGCGCCGGCATTCCGCGATACGCCCTGTTTGCAGGAAACGCTGTGGTGGGGGTTGGCTCTGGCGGTTTGTCTCGGCGGCAACGGCTCCATTGTCGGGGCGGCGGCCAATATGGTGGTGGCCGGGATCGCCGGCAAAAGCGGTGCCAAAATCACCACCGGCGTGTTCCTGAAGTACGGGATGCCGGTGATGCTGGGCAGTATGGTCCTGGCAAGTGCCTATATCGTGGTGCGTTATTATGGCTGTACCGGGCATTCGGTTTGATTGGATAACCGGCGCCGATACGGCGACCGTACTGCGGCTTTACAGTGCCGTCGGATGGTGCGAACCGGATGACCGCGGCGAATGGGTCGATGCGATGTTTGCCGGATCATGTGCGGCAATAGGCGCATTTGACGGCGACCGGGCCGTCGGATTCGCCCGGGCTCTTTCGGATGGCGTTTCCGATGCTTTTATTCAGGATGTGGTCGTCGATCCGGCCTACCGCAAACGCGGGATCGCCCGGGAACTGGTGACCCGGCTGGTGGCCGAACTGGAACGGCGCGGCGTGGATTGGATCGGCTTGGTAGGGGTGCCGGGGACCCGGCGGCTTTATGAATCCTGCGGATTCGAGGTACTGGAAGGCTACACGCCCATGCGTTATACCGGGCGGAAACAGGATGCCGCCGACCGGGAGAGCATGACCGTCCCCGGCCGGTGGATCACAGGTGTTCCCGATCCATCTGATCGGCAAAGCGGAGCAGCCGGCGGAATTCTGTTTCCGGGTAATGATAGCGGCTTTGGAGCAGACTGACGGCACGGCGGCAGCTTTGCGGTGCCGGCAGCGGGAAAAAACGGATATCCCCATTGGCGAAAAGAACGCCGAACCGGTCGCGGTGATTTTTGGGCCAATCCATCAGCAGCGGCATGGTGTCACCGGCATCCTCCGGCGGTCCGAAGTAAAGATACGAACAATTATCCGGCGTGATCTGATCGCCGTTGGCGGGCAGGTCGGCCGTGGCGGCAGGACAGAGCAGCATGGCCGGAGCAAGCCCGTTCTGTACCAGCAGACGGAGCCCTGCCAATCCGGCCGGAGCCGGAAATGTGCCGTTGGTACTGTGGTATTGCATCAAAGCCTGATAAAGTTGCCGCATCCGGTCGGTGCAATCGGCGGAATCCGTGTTTTCCAGCCACTTCATTTCCTGATTTTGCACCAAAGCCAGGATGTTCCGGGCGGTTGTTTCCGTTGGCGGAGCTGCCGGGAGCAGAAGCGTTGTCAGCAGATCGGTCCAGTTCCAGGCGGCGCGGATGTCCGCCCGGAGGCCGTTTTCTCCGGCAGACAGAATGAGCAGGGTCGGCTGCCGCAGGTCGTGCCAGCGATCCGGCAGTACGGTCGTATCGGCAAGATAAAGAAAACCGGTCCCGTTGAAAGAGCGGTCCTGATACAGCGGTGCCGCCGCCGGATCATCAAGCAGCAGCGGGGCATCGGCAATGAAAGCCGCCTGCGCTTCCGGAGCAGAGAAGAAAAGCGTTGTGTCGCTGTTGTGCAGAAAGTAGCCTTTGAGGTCGGGGGCCATGACGGCACCGTCTTTGCCGATCGGATACATGGTCGCCAGCAAACGGTGGAGCCGCGCATTCCGGTCGGGAATGACCGCGATCAATCCGGTTTGGTCGTCTTCAAGCGGCAGTACCAACAGGCCGTATTGGCCGGAGATCGCGGCGGCGATTTCATCGAGCCGTCCGTCCGGCAGAGGATGTCCGGTCAGGACCGGGAGCAACCGGGCGGCACACACCGCGGCCGTTTCCGTATCCAGCGAAAATGTCGCCGCCAGCAGGGCATTGGCCGGAACGGCCCGCAGAGAACCGGTCAGATCATCATTGGCGGTGCCGGAAATTTTCCACAGCAGACCATTGGCATCATCCGGATGGTGCCGCAATACAAGTTCGTTGCGGTAGAATGGGGCGTGCCGGAACGGAGACAGCGGCGTGGAGGCCGCCGCCAGCGGGATTTCGCGGTCGCCGGCCAGCAGATCGAGGGCCATCCGGAGGGCCGTCAGCAATGTCAGCTGCGGTACAGGCTCCTGCCCGGGCCGGTTTTCCCGGATCAGTCGGGCGGACCATTGATCCAGCTGCCGGTCGATGCGGTCCAGAGCCGGAGCCAGATCCCCGCGAAACAGGACCGGTGCATCCGGATCGACCGTCAGAGGCGCGGCGGTTTCCGGCGTTGTGAACAGCCGGCATCCGGAGACCCCGGTCAGCACGGCGGCCATCAGGAACAGGCAACAGATAAGACGGTGGGTCATGGCTGGGATTCCTCCTGGCGGATGCGGTGAAGCATATACCGCATCATTTCGATATTTTTGCTGTTTTCATAGGTGTTGAAAAGATAGTGGCGCGCCGTTTCCGCACCGTAAAAACGGTAGTAGAAAAAACGGCTGACCGGGGATTCCGGATCGCGCTCGAATGACCACGCAAACAAATTGGCGCAAAAAGAGTTGCGAACCCGTTGGTGGACGCTTCCGGGGGTGGATGAACTGCCTTCGTAACCGGCACACCACGGATCATAAAGCCCAACGGCCGCCGTTACCATTCCCCAGCCGCAGGCCACCGCAAAAAGGACGGCAAGCCACCGTTTCCGCCGCTGCCGCACCGCATCGGCCGCATAGAGAAACAACAGCGGTGCCAGCGGCACCAGAAAACGGAATCCGTAACACCAGCCGCCGAAATCCGAGGTCCCGGCCAGATAGATCAGCAGGGCAAGGGCCGATCCGGCCAGCATGGCATTCCGGGCCGGTTCCGGTGTATGGGGAGCATCGCTCCGCCGGAATGGCAGGGCTGCGGCCAGAAACAGCAACGCGGGCGTGTAGAGGAAAAAACCTTCAAACCCGAACAGAACATGAAACGCGTAGGAGAAGTAATTTTTCCCCGTCAGATCCGGATGGTGCGTGGAAAGGTAAAGCGGCAGCGGACTGCCGTGATGAATGAAGTTGGTTCCGGCAAAAAGCAGCGGTCCCGCCAGCAGAAACACCGTCGCAGCCCGGAGCATATTCCGGCGGTCGCTCCGGCAGAGCCACAGCCACAACAGCACCGCCGGAAAAAAGGCCACCCCCAGCACCAATTCAAGATTGAACAGCACGCCGGTCAGCAATCCGGCCGCGGCCGCCCGGTTCGCCGCGGGCAGGCGTTGTTCCAACAGCAACGCCAAACCCAGCAGGATTACCGCCGCCGGGAGATGATTGCTGATGCTGACACTGTAACTCCATGCCAGCGTGGAAAAAAGCGAAAGGAATGCCAGTATCACCGCCAGTGTCGGCGGGCAATGGCGGCGGCGCATCAGCAGCCACGCCAGACCGACGATCCAGAGATTGTAAAACAATCCGTTGCAAAGGTTGAAAAGATAGACCGTCAGCGCGTAATGATTTTCGAACGAAAGCCCCGCCCCCCGCAGAACGGCGTACAATCCGGCCATGCCGAATGTCAACAGCGGCGGTTTGTCGCTGTAATAACGCCCGTTGGCTGTGCCTTTGTCAACGGTGCGGAAGCAGCTGTTGTCGATGCTGGTTTCGCCGTGGTCGATCATCGCCTGTACCGCGGCCATGCGGGAGGTTTCGACCCCCGTCATATTGAAGTCGGTGCGGGTGCCGGATAACGCCGTCGCAAACAGGATCAAAAAGCCGCAAATCGCTGCCAGATATGTTATTCTGTTATCCGTCATTTTTCCGTCATATCTCCGTCATTTTGGTTTGGAAGGGTGGTGGGGGCCGTCAGCAGGCGTTCGGCCGCCGCGGTTTTGATCCGCTCCAGCAAAGGCGCGTTGCCGGTACTGGTATAATATTCATACAGGTAGGGAATGGCGGTTTCCGGGCCGTAAAAATCCTCCATCAGGAACCGGCACAGCAGGGAATCCGGGGCATGTTCGTAACTCCAGGCCAGCAGATTCGCCGGGAGCGCAGACCGTACCTGCCGGTCCACCGGATATTCGGTGCGGCTGCCTTCATAACCCGGCGTCCACGGATTGATGGTACCGATGGCGGCCGTGATCACACCCCACCCCGCGGCAATGGCAAACAGACGGCGCGGCCAGCCGCCGCGATGGCCGAAATGGAGGATCAGATAGAGCATGACCAGCGGGGACGGTGAAACAAAAAAGCGGAACCCGTAACACCAGCCGCCGAAATCGGAGGTCGCCGCCAGATAGATCAGAGCCGTTGCCCCGGCCGCCAGCAGAAGCCGGTTGCGGAGTACTTCATCCGGATCATGCCGGAGCCAGAAAATACCCAGCAGGGCCGGTGTGTACAAAAACAATCCCTCGAACCCGAAAAGCGTGTGGAACGCATAAAACAGATGGTTTTTGGCCAGCACCGGATGGTGGGTTTCCATATACAGCGGCAGCCACGAGCCGTGATTCCCAAAATTCAGCATCCCCAGCAGGATCAGTGAGGCGGCCAATCCCCCGGCGGCCGTCAACACCCGCCGGGTCCCCTGCCGGTCCCGGTACGAAAGCCGCAGATGGAGCAGCAGGGCCGCGCCGAAAACCGCGCCGGGGACATATTCAAGTTGGAAAAGCAAACCGGCTGTCAGCCCTGCCAGCAATGCCCGGAGACAGGTCATTTCCCGGTGGTCCAGCTGGGCCGCCAGCAGCAGGATCACGGCCGCCGCCGGTACATGGTTGCCGGTCGTTACACTGTAACTCCATGCCAGCGTGGAAAAAAAAGGAAGCGTTGCCAGGCCGGAAACCAGCCAGACATTCCACGCCGGGGCCCGCCGCCGCAACAGAACAAAGGAGGAAAAAAATCCGGTCAGCACCGAAAACAGCCAGCACGCACTGTGGATCAGCCATATCGATTGGCTCCTGGCATGTTGGAAATCCCAGCCGAACAGCCATTTGCCGATGGCATACACCCCGGCTCCCGCCCAGGTCAGCAGCGGCGGTTTGTCGCTGTACCAGCGGCCGTCAACACAGCCCCGGTCAACCGTCACAAAAGAACTGCCGTCGATGGCGGTGGTGTGGCGGTCCACCATGCTTTCAATAGCGGCAAAGCGGGAGGATTCATTGCCCTGATCGGTAATGCCGGTCTTGACCAACGGCCAGCCGGCGGCCAGCAAAAGCAGAAGGCCGAGCCATACGGCAATCAGCGGACGCCCGGTTGCCGCGGTCATATCAGCACACCGGTCCCACCGGCTGGGTCAGCTGGATGTGGAGATCCGGCGGCAGCTGCATGGCCGTTTTCAGGGAGGGTTTGTCGATCCAGTTACACACCACCGTGGCAAGCCGGTTGGCCGTGGCGTAGAGGTAAACATTCTGGCTGGCAGAACCGGCATGGACCCCGGCATAAAAGGGCGCGAGAGACGGATCGGTAATAACACCGTCATACACCCGGAGATCGGAAACATAAATCAGCACCACAGCGGCATTGGCGTGCATGTCATGCTGTTCGCCGCAAAACGGGCGCACATCCTCCGGCCGCTCCAGAAGCAACCGGTGCGCCGCCGCATCGTAACGGTAAAGTCCCTGCGGCATGGCCACATACAAAACCAGATCTTGAACATTGCGGGCCGTGGCAATGGTGCGCCTGCCATCCGGAGCATTGACTCCCGCCGCGGCATAACAGAGATCGGACAGCGTTTGCGGCGGCAACGGCCCGCTGCCGATCTCCCGGATGGTCCGGCGACGCGCGATCGCCTCCAGAAGAGCCATGCCGCCCTGCTGCCGGGGCGGCGGCAAAACAATCACAGATTCCGGCATACCAAAACCTTTCACAGACAACGGACGATCCGGCGGATCACTGATGCACATCGCCGGCGATCTCCTTGTGCTGGAAGATCGCAACCGCCCACATGGAACAGATCACGGTGAAGAAAAGCAGATACAGCGCACTCCAGCCGAGATAGGCCAGCGGGATTTCCCGGTTGACCGCTACGGCATCGGCAAGCCAGAAGAACTGCCAGTTGGGCAGAACCGCGTAGAAAACGCTGACCAGAGTATCAAAGATAGCGTATTCACTGCCGAGAGTCTGGAAATAGTCGGAGGCCTGTTTCTGCAGGTAGCCCGAAACCAGACCGAGGAAAAAGATGAAACTGCAGAGCGTCAGATTGGCCACCGTTGACAGCCGGGTGGCAAACACCACCGCCAGCGTGGCCATGGTCAATACCGCCAGCAGGATCAGAATCAGCGCGAGCGTCAGATCCTCCATGTGGAGTGCCGGTTCCTCTTTGGTAAAGATACAATACAGCGCGTAAACCGTCAGCAGACTGGCGGTGGTGACGGTGGCTACCGAAGAAAAGGAACTGCCGCGCCAGAAATTGCTCAACATACCGGCCACACAGCCCACGCCGAGAATGATCATGAAGACCGCGTAGGCCCCCATGTCCAGCCGGAACTGATCCTGGGCGATGTAGATGGAAATGTAACTGGAAATGTTGCAGATCAACGAGAAAAGTCCCGCTGCCACCACGATCCCGGCGATCTTGGCCAGAATGAAGACCGGCCGGGCGACCGGTTTGGAAAGCAGCAGCAGTACCGACCCGTTGCGCAGTTCGCGCGATACGGTGTTGCTGGCGCAGAGGACCGCGCACAGCAGACCGAAAAACAGTGAGGTCGCCATGGAACTGTCAACGACCAGTTTCAACTGCTCAAAGAAGACGAAGAGGGCCATGGAGGGAAAATGAGCGATCAACACCAGGGCGCACAACAGCATCAGGAAATAGACCGGCTCCCGGATCGATTCCTTGAATGTGTTGTCGGCAATACGGAAAAAACGGAGCATTTCCCCAACCTCCTGATCGGCAGAGTCTTACTCTGCGGCTTCAGCCGGGGCGACCGCTTCCGCTACCGGAGCCGTTTCCCCGGCAGTTTCCGTTTCTTCTGCCGCCGGAGCGGTTTCTTCTGCCACCGCTTCCTGCGTCGCGGCCGGTTTGGCCGCCGGGAGGCTGGTCATGCGGTAGTTGTCGCTGTAGAGATCGGCGTAGACTTTGCGGTATTCGCGGCCGAGACCGGAAATATTCAGCATGAATTCAAGCTGATCGCCGACCTTCAGCCAGTCGTTGCAGTCCACGCGGAAAACCGGGATATTGCGGTGAAGATCGCGGACATATTTCTGGGGGACCACATTTTCGTTGCCGAGGATGACGATGCGGTCGGGATTCAGAAATTTGACAAAGTCTTTGACATCGGCGGGACGCAGTTCGCGGGCAACGCCTTTGCCCGGCATGAAGAACACGCGCTGATCACCGGTTTCCGCCGCGGGGAAAAGAAGCCAGGGCTGTTTGCTGAGGGCGCGGATGGTATCGGCCAACAGACGGGGGGATTTGTAGTTGGTGCAGATCACCAGAGTTCCCGGCTTGCGGGTGTTACCGCTGTGGGGCCAACCGGCCGCAAAGGAAACCGAAGCAACTGCGGTCAACAGGACCACCAAAAAAGACTTCACCATGAATTTACGCATTCTGCACCTCGTATGTTTGTTGTGTTTTGTTTGAAACAGTTTCCGTCTATTACCCTATACTATAAAATAGCCGGGTTCTGTCAGGAATCAACCCCTGAAAAAGAAAAGCCGGGATTTTTTTGAAGAAAATGACCGGTCCGGGGAAAAAAACACTTGGAACTTGCAAAAAACCGGCCGTTGCGCTACAGTAAGCGCGAAAGAACATCTCTGACGATCTAAAGGACGGAGCAGAACATGATTGAAAGATCCGGATTGCCTGCCGGTGCGGAAATATGGCTGGGGCAGCGCGCAGAACCGTGGCGCGGTGCCATTCTGATGAGCGGGACCGGTGTCAATGCCGGAGCCCTGCTGGCGGATCTGGAATCCCGCGGCGGCACGGCTCCGTGGCAGTGCGTGGTCATGGGGACCGATGCGCCGCTGACATCGCAGACCAGTCGGATCGCCGGGCGGTACGGTTGTCCGGTCGTGGCGTTGGATATCCGGGAATTTTACCGGAAGCGCGGTCTGGATACGATTTCCATTGCCACCGAAGCCGGTCGGGCGGCACGGCAGGAGTGGACCGCGGAATTCTGGCGTCTGCTGGCCCCCTATCGACCGGATTTCGCTCTGCTGGCGGGATTTATGCCGTTGACAGACCTGCCCGCCTGCCTGCCGTGTTTGAATGTTCATCCCGGTGATTTGACGGTGACGGATGCCGCCGGAGTGCGGCTGTTGGCCGGATTGGCGTACCGGCCGATCGAATATGTCCTCTGTGATGACGATATGACGGAACTGCGGAGCAGTGTGATTTTGCCGTCACCGTTTTTTCAGGCATCCGGAGCAACGGTGGATGACGGGCCGGTCCTGGGGATTTCTCCGGCGGTGCCGGTCGATCGAGGCGGAGCGACTGCTGCCGGGTTGCGGAAGATCCGGGACGGACGGACTCCGGGCGTGGTGCCGCAGGATGAATTGCGGCGGTTGGCACAGAGCCATTTGGAAAAACTGAAAAATCAGGGCGATCTGGCGGTTTTTCCGGCGGTTGCCGCCGCTTTTGCCGGGGGGCGGTATGCCCGGTTGGGTGAACGGCTCTTTTTCCGGACGGCGGATACATGGCAGGAAGTGCGTACCGTGGCATTCGGTCCGGCGGGTGAAAAAACGGTGGCCGGATGAAAAAACGCTGGATATGGGGTATCGCGGGCGGAATGGTTGCCGCCATTGCCGCTCTGATGGTGTGGCGGCTGCCGGATTGGCTGCCGGAACCGGGTCCGGTCACATTGCCCGGCGGCGGTCGGCTGGTGCGGGAAGACGGCCGTTACGGAATCCGCGATCTGGTGCTGGATCGTCTGCCGACCCCGGCTGAATGGCAGCAGTTGACCGGTGCGTGCCGGGGACGGGAGATCCCGGCCGCGGGTATCATCCGGCTGCCGGATGGCGTGGAGATCCCCTTTGAGTCCGGTCGGATCACACCGGAACGCAACGGCATCTGCCGGGTCGTATTGACGGCGGAAAAGGGCAAAATGACGGCCTGCTGGGATCCGTCCGCAAAAAATATCGATCTTGAATTTTTGTTTGAATCTGTTGGCAATCAAAATATTGCATTTTTGACCGGGTTGCCGTTGCAGTTGAACAACAGTCGCTTTTACGGTGAAATGACGGTCGATATGACGGATAATGATCCGATGTGCCGGCGGGCCTCCGTAACCTTTGCCGGGGATGCCGGTATGGTGGTTGCCGGCGGGCGGCGGATCGCCGTGACACAGGCGGTGTATCAGGACCATCGCTGGCAGGTGCAGGGCCTGGCACAGTGGGGTGACGCCGAAATCCGGACATTGCGGCTTGCCGGTTCCGGCAATGACTGGCAGTGGCAGGGGCAACTCTGTCTGACCGGGGCGGCTCCGCTGCCGGTACAGGGGCGGCTCGCCGATGGGGTTTGGGAAATGCTCCCGTCAGAAGCGGCGGATTGGCAGATATTGTTTTCGCACGGCGGCGGTGCGTGGCTCGGCAATGTGTCGGTCGGGGAACAGAAGGATGCGCTGGTGCTGACCGGGCAGTTGCGCGCTCTGACCGGTCCCGGCGGATTGGCCGCCGCATCCGGGTTGTTGCAGATGGTGCGGCAGGATGGCGATTGGCGTTGGGAATTGCGGACCGGCCGGCTGCAACTGGAGTTGGCGGGACGGCAGTTTGATTTTACCGATGCGGTTCTGATCCGGCACGGCGGGCATTTTGAGATCCGGGCCGGAACTGCCGTGTACCGCGGCGAAGATTCATCGGTCCGGTTGACGGATATGACGGTGAGCGGCCGTTGGAAAGACAATGAGATCCTGCCGGAGAAATGGTCCGGTGCATTGCGGTACCGTTCCGGTGCGCTGGTTTTGACGGCAGCTGACTGGCGGGTGGAAAACGGGCGCGGCTCTTTCCGGCAGGGACAGCTTGAAAATGGCGCGGCAACATGGACGGCCGGGGCCGGTGAATGGCAGTCGGGCGCAGCCGGGATCACGGTGGATTGCGGCTCCGTACAGTTTACCGGAAAACCGCTGAAAGATGTTCGGTTGACGGCGGCGCAACTGGTTTTTGACGGGGCCGGAAATGGCGTGCCGCATACCGTCCGGGCAGAATCGGTGACGGGAAAATATGACGGAGCCGGGGTTTTCTCGCTCCGCGGATTCCATTGGTCGAAAACGCAAATGACGGTTGCGGAAGGTAAAGTGACGGTTGATGGAAATGATTGGCAGTTAACTGGTTCCATTCCAGGTAAAGTGACGGGAAAAACCGTTCCCGGCGGAATGACGGATGCGTTTGAAGCCGAAACGGAATGGTCGGATGACGGGCTCGTGACATACAAGGGGCGCGGGACGGGCGCGTTTTTCGCGGGCGGCGGATTTTTCTTCCGCGGGACGGCGCAGCGGCACGATCTGCTGACCACGCTTCAGGCCGTGGTGGAACTGCCGTCGGCACGGATCGACCGGAAAGCGGCGGCCGCGGTTTTCGGATTGCCGGCACCGTGGGAATTTACCGGCCGGTGCAGTGCCTCCGGTGATTTTGCGATGGCACGGCAGCCGCATTTGCGGGTCGATTGGAAACTGGACGGGACATTGACGGCCGGAGATGCGGCCTGTACCGGTGTGGATGCTGTTCTGCGACCGGATGGCGGCACGGTGAAATTCACCGCATTGACATCGCCCGGATTGACCGCCGCCAATGGTGTCATGCGGTTGGAAAAAGCCGGTGATGATGCGAAACAGTCCCATTTTCAGATGCAGTCATTTGAATGTGCCGGAGGGCGTTGGAAATATGAATCCTCCACGGGCGATGTGAGCCGTTTTATCGTCGATGGTGTATCGGCGGAGCAGTTGCATCCGGCGTTGGCCGGGGTGATTGCCGTACCGTTATCCGGTACGGTCGATCTGGATACCCGGCAGGGGATCGCTTTGTGTGCCGCCCGGTTGACCGCCGGAGAAGGCGGGCATTTGAAACTCGGTGCGCTGGAATCATTCCGTTTCCTGCCGGAAAAAGGCGTGAATCCGGAGGTGTTCGAGTGCGCGGCTGCTTTGGGTAAAGATTTTGTATTCAAACGGTTGGATCTCCGGTTGCGGCGATCCGGCAAGGGTATGTGGGTGAATCTGGCGGCGGCGGGGCATCCGGCGGATGCCATTCCCTTTGTGCCGACGGAACATGGATTCCGGCGCACCCGGGAGGGCGAAACCGGATTTTTCGGCAACTGCGAACTGGGCAGCGATTATCTGCTGCCGGACGATGCCGCCGGTAAAACCCCGTCTTCCCGCTGATAAAGACCCATCTTCCGGCGTGTCATCGGGGCGCGGCGGATCAGAGTTCGTTGAAGGTCTTGAAGTGGGTCTTGACAAAGCGTGACAGCCACTCCCGGTCGTGTTCCCGCAACAATCCGGCGGCGGCGGTCCGTACCTGCGGCCCCGCTCCCCGCGGCAATGTGATGCCGGCTTCGGCACTCAATTTTTCCATGATCCGCAAAAATTGATCGCGGGCAAGGATGGAGGCTGCCGCCACCGCAACATCCGATTCCGCCCGGACATGCTGCTGCATAACGATTTTCCGGCCGCGTTCCATCAGGGCGCGGCGGATCAGCGATTCATTGCCGAATTTATCGGACAACATACGGGGACATTCGGGATTTTTTTCCAGCAGATCTTCGATCACCCGGGCGTGGCCCCACGCCAGCAACCGGTTCAGATTGCCGAATTGGGTGTAAAGACGGTTGTAGGTTTCCGGACGCAGGGTGACTACCGCGATCCCGCTGCCGGCCACCTCCCGGATCCGCGCGGCGATCTGCCGGATCCGCGCCGGGGACCCGATCATTTTCGAGTCGCACACGCCCGCCGCCGCCAACAGCGGTGCCGTGGTTTTGTCGGTGCATACCCCGGCAATGACCAGCGGCCCGAAGAAATCCCCTTTGCCGCTTTCATCAATGCCGCCGTGAGGCGTATCGTCGATCTCTGCCAGTCCGCCGGAACTGTCAGCGGTAACAGCACTGAAGGTTTGGAGAATCTGCGGTTCCAGCGTGAATGTGACAAATTCCTGGGCATTGCCGCCCTGCACCACGAATTTTCCGCTGTGATAAGCGGCCAGTGTGAGTTTCGGGGCGGAGATTTTCCAGTAACCGTATGGCAGATCGGAAAAATCCCAGCCGCGGTCACGGGCGTAAGCGGCCACCGCTTCCCGCGCCGTATCATCCAGATTGAAGACAAATGAAGCCGGTTTCATGATTCAGAAGCGGAACGATTCCTTGAAATCCTGCGCGGTGGAACACAGCCGGTTCATCATGCTGTTCAGCCCGGTGAGAAAACGGTTGAGCGGGCGGTTGTTGCCGGCATTTTCATAATGGGCATAGAAATCGGCAATGCGGAGCGCGCCCCAGATACTGCTGTAGCGGGGATCATCCATGCCGGTGACGGCCCCGGTGACATGGACCGGATTGCCGATGCGGACAGACATTTGCATGACATCCCGCAGGATCGTCTGCGCGGGGGCGTAAAGGGCTCCGCCGCCGGTCAGTACGGCACCGCTGTTCAGTGCCGTCAGATCCGTCTGCGCTTCGGCCTGTTTGCGGATGATGGTAAAGATCTCCCGCAGCCGGAGCGAGGCAATGGTTTCAAAAGAATCCACCGGGATCCGCCGGACTTTGCCGGTGGAACCGGGGAAATCCAGCCAGGTGCGTTTTTCTGCGATTGCCGCGGCAAGCGTGCCGTCTTCCACGATTTTCCGGCAGTTTTCCATCGGCAGTTCCAGACCGATGGCGAGGTCATTGAGCACATGTTCAAAGCCCACCTGGATCTGGCCGCTTGCTACCACGCCATTGTTGTATTCGGCGGCGAAATCGGTGACTTCCGCGCCGAGATCGATCATGATGACCCCGTTTTCCCGTTCTTCACCGGCCAGCACGCCTTCTTTGGCCGCCAGCGGCGAAAAGACCATTTCCACATGGTCTTCATAACCGGAGTCGTGTACGGCGGTGCGGAAATTCTCCAGCCGGTTGATCAGACCGTGGACGATATGGACATGGGCATCGAGTTTGTACGCGGTCTGCCCCACCGGGTCCCGGCGGCGGAGATTGTCGTCGATGGTGAAAAACGATTCCGCGCTGTTGATGATGGTCCGGTCCGGGGCCAACGGATGGATGCGGGCATTCTGATGCGCCTCCGCCCGGTCCTCCGGGGTGATGCGTTTGTCTTCGTTTTTGATGAAAACAGTTCCGGTCCCGGTGAATCCGGCAATATCACAGCCGCTGACCGGCAGGACGAACAGAGCGCAATCATTCAATTTTCCGCCGCAGGCGGTATCGGCTTCGTTCAAAGCACTGCCGAGCCGGTCGAAAACCAGTTCCATATTGGCGATTTCGCCCTTGACGATGCCATCCGCCGGGGCTTCCCCGCGGCCGATGACCGAAACATGTTCCCCATTGCCCTGGGAATCTCCGACAAGCACCCGGATCTTCCGGCTGCCGAATTCAATGGCTCCAACGATCGTGCGATTGGGATCAAACATTATTTACTCCTGTTGGTTTTATCGTTTCTGTGCGGCCGGAACCGGGCGGCCAGCCGGACCAGCCATGCGGTATAACGATCGCTGTAGCCGGGGTTGACCGTTTCTTCGGCAATGGATATCAACAGCCCCACGGTGATCATGGCCACAATCATGTTGCTGCCGCCGTAACTGATGAAAGGCGCGGGCATCCCCTTGGTCGGGATGGAGCCGGAGATCACCGCCAGATTGATCGCCGCCTGGCAGGAAATCAGCATGGTCAGCCCGAAGCCGAGCAGCATTCCCAGCCGGTAATTAGTGGAAAGGCTGATTTTCAGCGCGTTCCAAGTCCATA
>JAFQLP010000041.1 GCA_017414565.1 Lentisphaeria bacterium
ATGCTGCCGGTACTGCCCATTGCCAGCTGTCTGGAGCATACCGGATGGCGCGGAGCATTCACGCTCAAGCCGGAGACCCTGATGAACGTGATCCGCGATATCGCCGAAAATGCCGAGATGCAGAATTACCGTGTCATGGTGGTCATTACCGGGCACGGCGGCAATTTCCCCCTCGGTCCCGCCTGCCGGGAATGGAACCGCCGCGACCGCAAACTCAAATTGATCCTGCTGCATCCGTATGAGTACGGCGCGCCGCTTTTCACCTCCGGCCGGATGGATATGCACGCCGGGGAATACGAAACATCGCTGCTGCGTTACATCTGCGGTGAACCCTTTGAATTCACCGGCGATTACCCCACCGGCAATGTCAGCGGCGATCTGGTGCAGAGCGACCTCAATACCTTCGGCGTGGGCTGTTTGAATCCCCACGGCATCCCCGGCCATCCCGAAGATGCCTCGCTGGAACTGGGGCAGAAATTGGCGGAATTGATGGAGTCACGCTGTATTTCCCTGCTGGAATCCCGGTTGGCGCGGCTGGCGAAAAATCCCCGTTATTCCGGCAGCGGTGCGCTGTATCTGCGTAAATGCGTTGCCGGTGATCTGGACGAATTGCAGGCTCTGTCCGAGAGCGTCAACTGGAATCAACTGCCGGGCGACTGGCGGAATTTTCTGGAATCCGGCGGCGTTTGGAGCATGATCCATTTGAACCGGATCGTGGCGGCCGCCGCATGGCTGCCCCGGGGCAATGGTTCCGTCTGGATCGGGCTGGTCATCACCAAACCGGAATGGCGCGGCTGCGGCATCGCCACCAGTCTTATGCAGCAGATCCTGGCGGAGACCGGCCATTATCCCCGGCGGATGCTGGATGCCTCCGATAGGGGGGCACCGGTGTACCGCAAACTGGGTTTTCTGGAGGCGGGCCGGATCCACCGTCTGGAATTGAGCGGGGCCTACACCCGGCCCGCGTTGCTGCAATGGTCGCCGTTGACGGAGCAGGACCTCCGGGCGATCGGTACGGAGATCGCCGATGATTTGATCGGAACCCTCCGGCAGAATGCGCCGGAACTCGCATGGATCGGCCGGAAAAATGGTCAGATCAAGGCGTGGTTCACCGGTCGTTACGGTCTGCGGACGACCCACTTCGGGCCGTTGTATGCGGATTCGGCGGAGGCGGCACTGGATGCGGTGTCGCAGATGCGGGTCGCGGCCGACGGCCGACCGGTATCGCTGGATGTTGCCGGGTGGCATTGGGATGATTTCGGCGCGGTGCTGTTGGAAAACGGCGCAGCGCGGAAACGGGATTTCCTGCGGATGTATCACGGCGACCCGGCACCGGCAGCCGATCCCGGTTGTTTTGCCGCCGCCGGACCGGAATATGGATAAAACCATGCCTGTCATGTTGCCGCGGACCTGTATCCCCTGTGAAAAGATCGAAGACGACTGCTACGACTGGTATCAGCGGCACGAAGCCAAATGCCGGGAGGCGCGGAGCCGGTGTGCCGATCTGATTTTTCTGGGGGATTCCATTACCCATTTCTGGTCCCCGGAGGACGGTATCGGTTACGGGGCGGAGGTCTGGCAGGAGTATTACGGCCGCCGCCGGGTCCTGAATCTGGGATTCGGCTTTGACCGGACCCAGAATATGCTGTGGCGGCTGCAGAATGGCGAAGCGGCCAATCAGAACCCCAAAGCGGTCATTCTCAATGCGGGGACCAATCAATTCAGTATCACGGAGCGTTATTCCGGTGATTCGCCGGAGGATGCCTTTGCCGGGGTGCGGCTGCTGGTGGAAACGATCCGCGACTGCTGGCCGGATGCCCGGATTCTGGTGATGGCGGTTTTCCCGCGTCTGCCGGCCGTGCCGATGCAGCAGAAGATCGACCGGCTGAACCGGTTGCTGGCGGAATACTGCGGGGAACGCGCGGCGCAGGATCCCCGGCTGATTTTCGTGGATATTTCCCGCCGGATGCTGACGCCGGAGGGCGGTTTCCGGCCGGAGTTGTACTGCGACGGATGTTGTCACCCCAACGCCGCCGGATACCGGATCTGGGCGGAAGCCATCGAGCCGTATATCGTTGATGTCATGGCTGTTGAACAGCCTTGATCGGTGCTCTGGTTTTATTGTTTGCGGGTGCCGAAACGGTTCTCGATCAACCATTTTTCGCAGGCATCCTGCCACATTTTCCATTCGGGGTCCAGTCCGGCACCGAAGCCGTGGCCGCCGCTGGGCAACTCCAGATACGTGACCGGAATGTTATGTTTTTTCATGGCATCCACATACAGGCGGCTGTTTTGCACCGGCACCAGCTGATCGGTCACGGCGTGACAGATAAAAGCGGGCGGGGTGTGTTCCGACACCTGCCGGTCGTTGGAGAAGAGTTGCTTGGTTTCTTCGTTCAGGAATCTCCCGAGGAAATTCTGCTGACTGCCTTTGTGGGTCCATTGATCGGTCATGGAGATCACCGGATAGATCAGGATGTGGAAATTCGCCGCCGATCCGTCCCGGCCGCGGGTCGCCGCTGTCGAGGCCAGATGACCGCCGGCGGAAAATCCCATGATCCCGATGCGGTCGCTGTCGATCCCGTACAAAGCGGCATTGCGGCGGACATGGGAAATGGCAGTCAGGGCGTCTTTGAGCGGTGCCATATCCAGATTTTCACCCACCCGGTAACGCAGGATGATGGCGGTGATCCCGAATTGATTGAGCCAGCGGGCGATCTGCTGTCCTTCATAGGTTTCGCACAAAACCGCGTAACCTCCGCCGGGGCAGACGATCACGGCGGCACCGGTGCGGTTTTCCGGCACGAAATACTGGATCGACACATTTCCGGCGCGATCATCGGACTGCATTTCATCGAATGCCGTTACGGAATAAAGCGGAATGGGTTTGTATTCACCGGCGGGGACGGTGGTTGCCCCGGTGAGCGATTCAGTCATGGTCACAGCCGCCAGCAAAGACGCGATACGATACATCATAAATCAACATTCTCCAGCTTGATTCGGGTTCCGAAGCCAACCTTCGGGATGCATTACTGTAGCATCTCCGGACGGTCTTTACAAATCCGCAGAGGTCTTGATTTTTGGATTTTTTATGAGTATATTACGGCAGAAAACGGTCGTTTCCCGGTCGGAGCGTGGCGCAATGTCGGGGAAACGGTCATGTTCCGGCGCGCGGGTTTGCTGCTGCGGCGGTATTGGCGGCCGTTGTTGACCGGAAAATGAAAAAGCATGTTTTTTTGTAAAAACACATTGATTATCAATAGATTCAAACACTGGTAATATAGGGATGATTGGCGATGAAAATAGAAAAGACATTTGTGATCTATCAGGAAGAAGGTTTTTTTGCCGCGTTTCCCGGCGTTGCCAATCTGGGCGGTGGCAAATTGGCGGTGGCGTTCCGGCGGGCCCCCAATTATCAGGATCTGCCTGGTGCGCCGGAGGGATTTTCCAACCACGGCGATGCGATGAGCCAGTACATGGTCGCGTATTCCAACGATAATGGCGAAACCTGGGGAAAGCCGTCATTGCTTTACAGTTCGCCGATCGGCGGCAGTCAGGACGGGAGTTTGTTTTTTGACGGTAACTATCTGTTTGCCAACAGTTTTATCTGGCGTTATCTGCCGGATCTGCCGGGCAGTTACATGGCATCCGATCCGCAGAAATACGAATTTATCCACCGTTATTTCGCCTACTTTGTGCCGTATGGGACCTATGTGATGCGCTCGGATGACCGGGGCGGGACATGGTCGGAGCCGGTTTTTCCCGAACCGTTGCCGGGCGGTCTGGAGGTCCTGCCGGGACAGCCCCGACGGTTGCACAACCGGGGCAACATGCTCCGGACCCGGGACGGCCGGTTGTTGCTGGCGGGTCAGAGTCTGCGGTTCAACCCGGCATTTCAAAGCACCGCCACGCTGTACGAAAGCCGGGATAACGGAGCCAGTTTCCAATTTTTGTGCGATGCCGTCGAATCGCGCGGTGTCGGGGTGTTTGAAGAGCCGTGTTTGTATATCACACCGGCGAACAAATGGGTGATTTTCTGCCGCTGTCACAAATTGACCGATGGCACTGCTTCGGAGCGAGCCATGTGTGTGTATGCGGTCAGTACCGACGAGGGCAAAAACTGGAGCGAACCGGTCCAGGCCGGATTTCATGCCGAACCGGTGGCGGCGTGCCGCATGGAGGATGACCGGGTCCTGCTGGCATACGGCTACCGCAAAGCCGACGGGCAGGGGGTGCGCTTCCGGGTGTGTGATCCGGAGTTGACTGATATCGGAAGCGCGGCCGAACATATCATCTGCTGCGACAATGGCAATGTGGATTGCGGTTATCCCAATATTGCCCCGCTGGGCGGCGGCCGGTATCTGATCGTTTACTACATGAACAAGCGCGGATACCGCGGTAACGGCCTGATACAGGGGACGGTTCTGGACTTCAACGGATGATGCGGACGATGCCGCCGGGGGGCGGTTGCTGGGGCCGGAGGCTCGTTGCATTTTGCGATTTTATAGCGCTATGCATTCGAAGTTGAGAAAAAAACGGAATTTTTTTTCATTCTCCGGTGTTTTGATTTGTGTTATCAGGACGACGGGTATAGAATTAGGATCGTCGGGGTGTGCTGATGCGCTGTCCGGTATAGCGCTATGCCACAGCAGCCGCCGGATGCTCCGGTTGGAGGGCCGGTGAAGGTAATGAGTTTGAGATGTTTGGCGTAAGCCGTGAAATCGAAGCGGTAAAAGGCAAGGAAGGAGGTGCCTGTTCAGAAAAAATCGAAAAGGTTGATTTGAAGACAGTCTATCCCGAAGAAAGATCCTAAAAAAACAAAAATTTGAGGGGAAAAACATGGTTGATTATTATGTGTTGTATGGCGAAGACCGGTACGATTTCACCGACCTTGCGGGCGCGCAGGCGAAGGCCCTCGAACTGGGTGCCAATTCTGTGCTCTACATCTCCGGCGGTCAGGGTCCCACCTCCGGTAACGTCAAACTCAATGGTATCACCACCGTCATCGAAAATCACAGTTGCCGCGAATTCATCGGCGGTGCCGAAGGTGGTGGTTTCGAATCGGTCGATCAGGTCAATGTCACCTTCAACAGCAGTACTGTTACTTCCTACATCTATTGCTCCGGCGTCAACACCCCCGTTCTGAAGAGCAGCACGATCACGATCAACGACGGCTGCAAGATCTCTCTGATTGCTGCTACGATCGTCGGTCCCTGCGACGTCGATGTCACCGTCAACGTCAACGGCGGTTCCGTCAACACCGTCGGTGCCTTCGCCACGAAGAGCGGCTACACGATCAACGGCGACTTCACCGTCAACCTCGCCGGCGGTACCATCAACGACCTCTTCCCGCTGTCCAGTGCCAAGAGCGTCACCGGTACTATCAACGGTAACGTCTATGTGAACATGTCCGGCGGTCGCATCGGCAACCGCTTCATGACCAGCGAAGCCTCCAGCAGCACCGTTCTCAACGGTAACGTTTACTACACCCTGACCGGTGGTTCGGCCAAGGCCCACATCTACGGCAGCGGTAAAGGTAACGACGTCATCAAGGGCAGCGTCAATATTCTGGTTGACGGCTTCGTCTCCGGCGACGGCACCTGGATCTACGGTTCCAGCAAGGGTAAGGTCGAAGGCGGCGTCAACATGACCATGAAGTCCGGTTATGTCCGTATGCTCACCGGCGGCGGCTGCGACGGCGATCAGGCTTATAATGTTGTTATCAACATGGAAGGCGGCAAGGCCGACTACATCACCGGCGCCTGCTACCAGAACTACACTCTGACCGGCGATGTCGAAATCAACGTTACCGGCGGTTCCGTCCTCCACACCTTCAACGGTGCCGGTAACAAGATCGGTTCCATGCTGAAGGGCAATGTTGTCACCAACATCTCCGGCGACACCACCCTCATCCACACCGGCGACTTCAACATCTCCGGTTCCGGTATGCAGGAAGGCAACGCCACCATGAACATTTCCGGCGGTACCATCGACAGCATCGTCAGCGGTCTCGGCTCCCGCTCCGGCTGCGGCATCACCGGTAATCTCGAACTGAACATTTCCGGCGGTACCTTCACCAACCAGCTCGCCGCCATCCTCGGCTGCGGTTACTCCGGCTCCGTCCTCGAAGGCGGCGTGATCGGCGATCTCACGATCACCATCACCGGCGGCGTCTTTGCCGGCAGCATCTACCTCATCGGCGGTGCCATCGGTCAGGTCGGTAACTCCACCATGACTATCGGCGAAGTTTCCATCGGCGGCGGCGTCTATGCCGGTTCCTGCGGCTGGCCGGTCGGCAGCAGCTGGACTGCTGATACCAAAGAAGAAGACCTCGTTGCGGCCTATGTCGAAGGCAACCAGAGCATCACCGTTGACGGCACCAACATCGCCGGCGCGCTCTCCGGTGCCGGTACCTTCGCTATGGAAGGTCTGGAAGAAAACACCTCCGTCCTCACCGTTGGTTCCAAGGGTGTCACGGTCGGCGGTGCGGTCTCCGACTTCGACAACATCACCATCGCGGCCGGTGCCACCATCGAAGCCGGTTCGGTCACTGCCTCCGCCATCACCGCCACCGCGGCGGCCGAAGACGGTGCCTATCTGCTGGCCACCGGTTTTGCGGCGCAGGACAGCGTGATCACCGTGCTC
>JAFQLP010000042.1 GCA_017414565.1 Lentisphaeria bacterium
TGGACCATTTTGACATAGTGCCCGGCACCATCGTTACCGACCCATTCGCAGCAGGGACGGCCGCCGGCGACTTTGGCCGAGATCGCCTGAAAAATGGGTTTGACCGCCGGCCACGCTTCCGGCGCGCCGCCGGGCATGATCGAGGGCCCTTTGAGGGCACCTTCTTCACCGCCGGAAACACCGGTACCGATGAAGTTGAGCTGCTTTTCGCGGAGATACGCCGTGCGGCGGATCGTATCCGGGAAATAACTGTTGCCGCCGTCGATGATGATATCGCCGGGCTCGAGATACGGGATCAGCTGTTCGATCATATCATCCACCGCCTTGCCGGCCTTGATCATCATCATGACCTTGCGCGGACGCTCCAGCGATTCACAGAATTCCGCCAGCGAATGGCAACCAACGAAATTCTTGCCCTTGCCGCGATCGTTCAGAAATTTGTCAACTTTTTCCACACTGCGGTTGAACAGTGCCACCCGGAACCCGTTGCGTTCCATATTCAACACCAGGTTTTCACCCATCACAGCCAGCCCGATCAGGCCGATATCAGCTTTACCGCTCATTGGTCATCCTTTCCTTGCCTTGCGGGGAATAAACGGAGATCGAACCCCACCCCTTTGTTAAATCAAAAAACATACACAAATACAAACCTGCAGATACAATA
Organism: Lentisphaeria bacterium; assembly: GCA_017414565.1. GTDB lineage: Bacteria > Verrucomicrobiota > Lentisphaeria > Victivallales > Victivallaceae > RGIG1931. The sequence continues at coordinate 665 of JAFQLP010000042.1, forward strand.
GAGCAAAACCGGAAATATACAAGTCCGTTTCCGGAGATTTTACCCCGAAACTGACTCTTCGCCGGATTCTTCTCCCTCCCCGATACCCGGTGTCCGGAGCGACAGCGGCAAAACGGAGTCTTTTTTCATTTTCACGCCGATTTTTTTGAGTCTTTCGCCCACCGGCACCACACCGTGACGGCCGTTGCCGCCGCGCAGCCGTCCGGCCGCAGACTGAAACGATTCCTGCGCCTTTTCCAGCCGTTTGCCGATCTCGTCAAAATCGTCGTAAAAATGGTAGAGCCGGTCGAGCAGCATCCCGGCCTGCTGCAGGATCTCCCGCTGATTGCGTTCCTGTTCATCCCGGGTCCAGGCGATCTGAATGATCTGAAGCAGGGCCATCAGGTTCACCGGGCTGACGATCAGAACTTTTTCCCGGAACGCATCGTTCCACAACGACGGGGCTTCCCGCATGGCCAGCATATAGGGGGCTTCGTTGGGAACAAACATGACCACAAAATCCACGGCCTCGCGGTTTTCGCGGTCGATATAGGCGGTGTAATTGCGGGCGACCAACTCTTTTACATGGTTGCGGACACTGGTCACATGCCGGGTCAGTGCCGACCGGGCGGCGGCTTCGTCATCGGCATTCATGTAATCGACAAAGGCGGACAAACTGACTTTGCTGTCGATGACCACATCTTTGCCGTCGGGATAATGCACGATCACATCCGGCCGCATCAACCGGTTGTCGTCGCTTTTGAGCGGATTGCCGGCCTCATCCCGCAAAGTGGCCTGACATTCGTAATGTTTGCCTTTGACCAGACCGGAACGCGCCAGCAGGTCTTCCAGGATCATTTCGCCCCAGTCGCCCTGCACTTTGCTGTCGCCTTTCAGGGCGGCGGCCAGATGATTGGCCTCGGTTTGCAGATCCCGGGCGGTCCGAAGGACGGCTGCGAGCTGATTTTTCATTTCGCCATTGAGTTCCACGCTTTTCACATGGGCGTTTTCCAACTGGGTCCGCAGACCGTCCAGTTTGAGTTTCATGGGGTCGATCACCCGGTTCAGTTGTTCCCGGTTGGCCTCGCCCAGAGCGGCGGCCCGTTCCGCCAGCAATTTTTCGGAAACGGTGCGGAATTCCTCTTTCAACAGATCCAGTTTGAGTTTCCACTGTTTTTCCTGTTCGGCGCGGTCGGCCCGGAGTTGTTCCAAAAGCTGATCGCGGGCGGCTTTTTCCGCCTCACCGGCGATCCGGACCTCGCGCAACCGGCTGTCGTATTTTTCCGTCAACCCGGCCAATGCCTGTTCTTTGTCGGCGATCAGGTGGTTCCGCTCCTGTTCCGCCTGTTTTCGGGCGGCTTCGAGACTGGCGGCATAACCGGCTTCGGCACTGCATAATTTCTCCCGCAGTACGGCTTCCCGGACATCGGCCTCCGACCGGAGCCGGATATTTTCCTGTTCGGCCTGTATCCGTTTGCCCCCCTCCTCCCGGCGCGCCCGGACCGCCCACACGGCGACCGCAAAAGCCAGCACGCAGAAACCGGACAGCAGACCGATCATAAACCGAAATCCTTTTGTTTTTCCGCATCCGGATCATAAGCGGCGCGGCGTTGCGGACAATTGGTCCGCTGGCAGTACAGACACCCGGCATAGGAGTGTTCCGAAGCAAAACAGATCGCCGCACTGCTTTTCTCCGGCAACATCAGCATGGAATCCGTCAGCCGGACCCCGATCGGGAGCGTGCGGCCGCCCATCAGTTCAAAGAGATCGGCCATCTGGGTCAGCGGCCACAGATCCGCCGGCCCGGCACCGGGGGCCACCGTCGCCAGTTTTTCCGCTCCGGCGGCCTGCTGCAAATACGCATGGGCGGCATCTCTGGCACAGCCGAGCAGGAGCATCCGCAATTCCTCCAGCCAGTAACGCTCCAGGATGTCCAGTTCCGGCTCCAGGACCGCCGTTTCGGTGCCGCAGGTCAGACACACCGCCCACACCCGGGAGGACGGCAGACAGATCGACCGAAAAATGCGGCCGGAAAATTTTTTACCGTTCAATTCCAGCCCGTCCGGCGGGATCTCCCGCGCGGTCAGTTCCCGGATCAGGCCTTTGGGCCGGGCAATCCGGTTCACTTTTTCCACCAGCCGCTCCAAAGCCTCCAGATCGCCTGCATTTTCCGGATCATCCCGGTCAAGCCGCACCCGGTCGGCGGCCTCTGCCAGCGACACAACAAAGGGAAAATCATCCAATATGACCACGATCACCTCCGCCTTATCCGCATCCCAAACCATACCGGGCGATTCCGCATCCGGTAAATCCGGAAAAAATATACCATTTAAAAAACGGCTTGCAACTGCCCGGCGGCCGGGAATTTCTTTTTTTCTCGCATTTCTGCGGTTTGGTGATATATTATCCCCGGAGGCCGGACAGATGACCGGCTGAAATATGGGATGAAACCGCACCGGACGGGTAAAACGCCCGGTCCCCCGGCAGCAGGAGACGGGAATTTATGGAAAAGAAAAAAGCAACGATCCGGACCTTTCTCAAAATGAAGGAAAACGGCGAAAAGATCGTTCAGCTTACTGCTTATGACGCGATTTTCGCCAGACTGGCAGAAGCCGCCGGAGTCGATCAGATCCTGGTGGGCGATTCCCTGGGCAACACCTTCCTCGGCTACCGGGATACCACACCGGTGACGATGGACGACATGATCCACCATTGCCGGGCGGTACGGCGCGGAGCCCCGAATACCTTTATCATCGGGGACATGCCGTTTCTCTCTTATCAACTGGATTTGGAAACCACGCTCCGCAATGCGGCCCGTTTCATGCAGGAAGCCGATTGCGACTGTGTCAAACTGGAAACCACCCGGGCGGAACTGCCGGTCATCCGGCGGCTGGTCGAAGTGGGCATCCCGGTCATGGCGCACATCGGTCTCCGCCCGCAGACGGTCAAAGTCGCCGGCGGCTACCGGATCGCCGGTAAAAGCGAAGAAGCCGCCGCGGAACTGCGGCAACTGGCACTTGATGTGCAGGATGCCGGAGCGTTTGCCGTGGTCCTCGAATGTATCCCCGGCGAACTGGCCCGGCAGATCTCGGAATCGCTGACGATCCCCACCATCGGGATCGGTGCCGGTATCGGGTGCGACGGTCAGGTACAGGTCCTGACCGATGTGCTGGGGCTGTCGGAATTCACCCCCCGCCACGCCAAGCCCTACGCCGGGATCGGACAGACGGTCCGGGAGGCCTTGGCCGCCTACGCCGACGAAGTCCGCCATCAGACATTCCCCACCGACGCCAATACATTCTGACAGGAGCGACCGGCTGTGACGACACACGACAGCGGCAATATGTCACCTGCTGACCCGTTGTGGCAATATCTCGCCAACGAGATTTTTCCACAGCTCGGCTGTCTTTATGTCCACGGCATCCGGGTGTACCGGCTCAATGCCTCCAATGCGGTTTACCGGTACGAAGAAACCGCCACCGGGGCCGCCTTTATCGGCAAATTCTTTTACAACGACCACTGCCGCGACTGGGATACCGCCGGACGGCGGATGGAGCGGGAATACGGCAATCTGCTTTATGCCCGCTCTCTCGGACTCGACGGATACCCGCATTGCGTGGCCCGGCCGCTGGGCCGGAACGGTGCCAGAGGCCAATTTCTGGCGGTGGAAATCTGTCCGGGACGCGCGCTGGACCATTATCTGAATGCGGTCATCCGCGGGGGTGATCCCGACCGGCTTTACCGGCGGCTGACTGCGCTCGGTTACTTTCTGGCCACGCTCCACAACCGGAGTGCCGCCCCCGGACAACTGGATTTTACGGCCAACATCCATCACTTTGAATCCCTGCTGAACGATCTGCGTTGCGACGGCATCATGGGGCCCGGCGAAGAACAGCGTTTCCGGGAACGCAGCGGCGCGTGGTATTACCACTCCTGCATGTGGGAGGATGCCCCGGTTCTGGTCCACGGCGATGCCACGCCGTCCAATCTCTGTTTCGGGGAACATCTGCAGGTGTATTCCTTTGACCTGGAACGGGCGCACCGCACCGACCGGGTTTACGATCTGGGACTTCTGGCCGGGGAACTCAAACATTTCTTTCTCCGCGGCACCGGCAACCGGTATGCGGCGGAACCGTTCACCGGCCACCTGCTGTGGGAATACGCCTGTCATTTTCCCGACCGTGAAGCGGCGTTCCGCGCCATCACCCGGCGGCTGCCTTATTACCAGGCACTGTCGCTGCTGCGGATCGCCCGCAATCACTATCTGCCCATCCCCTACCGCCGGCAACTGATCAGCGAAGCCGGGGAATCGTTGAAAGGACTCCCATCATGATCCGCGGCATCCTGTTCGATCTCAACGGCACTCTGATCGATATTCTGACCGATGAAGGCGACCCGGCCATCTTCCGGACCGTTGCCAACTTTCTCAATTACCGCAATCTGGAAATGTCGCCGGAGGAATGCCGTGACTTCTATTTTGACCACAACCGGAAACAGCGGCACAACAGCCCGGAAAAATATCCGGAATTCGATGTCACCGCCATCTTCCGCGACATGATCGCCGCCGCCCGGCCGCTTGCCGGCACGGTCCCGGCGGATGATGAATTGCCGCGGGTGCTGTCCCAGATTTTCCGGGCGGCCTCCCGGAAAAAACTGGCACTGTACGATCAGGCCATCCCGGTCCTGCGGGAACTCCGCCGCCATTACCGGCTGGAGGCGGTTTCCGACGGCCAGCGCATCTGGGCGGAGCCGGAGTGGCGGCAATGCGGGCTGGATGAATTTTTTACCGCCCCCGTCGTTTCCAGTGACTACGGCTACCGGAAACCGGATGAACGGCTGTTCCGGCACGGCCTGGCCCGCATCGGACTGAAACCGGAGGAAACGATCTATGTGGGCAACGATCTGTACCGCGATGTTCTCGGTGCCGCCCGGCTCGGCATGAAGACCGTTTTTTTCCGTTCCAACCAGGGCGACTGGACCGAACAGGAGCGCGAACCGGATTACCGCATCTACTCGCTGTCTGAATTACCGGCAGCGATCTCTTTTCTGGCTACCCGGGCCTGATTTACCGGAAGATTCCGCCGTCCGGCGGTTGATTGTGGACAGTCCCTGTGCTATATTACGGAAGATTTGTCTTGATATTTAAAATCAAACCATAATCATATTCGGGAGGATCGGAATGATGCGTTACCGGGAAAAATTCTGTTTTCTGACGGCACTGTTGTTGGGCTGTACGGCTATTGCCGCCCCACTTCCCATTTCTAAAGTGGAAAGCGTTCCCGATGATCCGGGATCGGTCCAGTTTGACAACAAAATCATCCGGATGAAAGCCCGCTCCGTGAAGCAGAGCGTCACCTTCTATACGAAATGTTATGTCCGCCTTTCCCGGCCGGTCGATCTGCGCGGCAAAGGCTTGATGTTTTCCGCCAAAACCAACGACCCGGCGGCAGTGCAAGTTTTTGCTGTCCGGGCTTTCAACCGGGACAACAGCAAACCCTCGCGCTCCTATGTGCTGTGGGAAACCGGCACCTTTCCCGCAACCTTCAAACCGTACTATCTGTGGGACGACGGCGGCACCCTGCCCGTCAACCAGGAATACATTACCGATGCCGCGCCCGATAAAATCGACCGGCTGGAAATCGTCATCGGTTCCCGCACGCCCGACCGGGATATAGAAGTGGAGTTCCGCGATCTTGCTGTGGCAGACAAAAAAACACTGCAGCAGGAATGGCAGAAAAGCAGCGGCGACAAGATCCGTTTTGCCGTCCATTACGCCGCCAACACCAAACTCAACCCCAACTGGCCCAAAAAACCGCAATACGCCACGGCTCCGGCGGCGGTCAAACACCCGGTCGGACTCGGCCGCTGGTTTAATGCTGAACGCATCCGTGCCAATGCCAAGCACTACCCGTGGGCCAACGGCATTCTGACGCAGTGGAAAAAGCGGTCCGATTACTGGCTGTCGCTGGATGACGAAGCCATCAAGAAAAAATTCCCGATCGAGGATTCTTTCTTCAAGTGCCTCTGCCCGAAGTGCAAACTGGAATCGGAATTTGCCTGGAAAGACTTGGAGCCGGATGGCGAATCCATCCGCTGCACCCGCTGTAAAACACTCTTCCCCAACCCGGATTATCCGGAAAACTCCACCTATACCATCACCCGGCCGGACGGCTCGACCAAAACCGTCAAATACTATCATGGCCCGGATAAGATCTCGGTTTCCGGCGAAAACTGGGGCCCCCGCTATCACCTGACCGGGGTGATCAATTACCGCAAATCGGTCGATGTCGGCTCCCTGCAGAATGTGGCATTCCTTTATGCGCTGGAAAAACGCCCGGAATTGGCGGCAAAAGTCCGCGATGTTCTGCTCCGTTATGCCGATGTTTACGCCTATTCCGATGTAAAATTCCGTACCACCATGTACTCTACGCCCGAAGGCAGTTACATGGCGGGCAAAAAATGCGCCTGGAAATTTCATGACAGTTCGATGATCCCTGCCCTGCTCACCGCCTACACCCTCACGGTTCCCTCCGGCTGTTACTCGGCGGCTGACCGGCTCAAGATCGAAAACCAGATCTTCCGGGAATATCTCTGGATGGTCATGGCTTATCCGCCCACCGGCGATTATTGCTCCAACGCCGCCCCGGCTCACATGTATGCCGCCGCGTATTGCGGTGTCGTGCTGGGGGATCACGCCGCCATCGACTGGGCACTCAAAGGCAAAGACGGCCTCATTTCCTTTGTCAAACAGTTCTACTACCGCAACGGCAGCTGGCACGAATCGACTGCCTCCTATGCCGGTATGGCCAATGCCCCGCTGGAAAACATCCTGCTGACCCTGCAGGGATACTCGGACCTGCCATCCTACCGGGGGCGCGACCGTTACGACAAACTGGATCTCTTCAAAGAAGCTCCGGAACTCATCGGGGTGCTGCAGTCCATGGCTCCCGGCAACCTCCCCACCAACAGACTTCCTGCCGTCAATGACTCGGCGGAGGCCACACGCCCGTCGCTTTTCAGCAGCGCGATCCTGGCCCAACTGCGGCCGTCACCGGAAAATCAGGCGATCCTGGAATATTTTGCCTCCGCCAACACCGCCACCTGGTACAATCCGCTGCTGCTCTGCATACTTGCCCCGGTAAACGCGGAAAAAGTCCCGATGCCGGCAACGCTGCAAAACGGTACTGTTGTACCGGGCTTCAACTGGGCTATCCTGCGCCGCCCTGCCACGGCAGATAAAGCGGCCTCGCTCATCAGTTTCCCGGTGCAAACCAGTCACAGCCACCATACCATGTTGAACCTGATCATGTGCGAAGACGGCCGGGAAATCGTGAATGACCTCGGGTACCTCTCCTGCTGGCACGAAACCTACAAATGGATCGGTTCGCCGGCGGCCCACAATCTGGTGGTGGTCAACGATCAGGCCCAGAGTCCGTTCCGGCGCGGCGAAATGGAATTTTTCCAGAGCCGCGGCAATGATGTTCAGGCCATGCGGGTCGCGGCCAAACACCCGTACACGACCGACCTTGATCGTTACGCCAGAACGGTGGTGGACCTCCCGCTGCCCAACGGGCGGCGTTACACGGTCGATTATTTCGATGTCCGGGGCGGCACCGATCACACCTGGATCTTCCACGCCACCGGCACACTGCACACAGATGCGCCGTGGCAGCCCGCCACTCTGCCCAAAATCCCCGGCACGGAATTCATGACCGATCCCAAAACCATGTCGGCACCGGCAGGCAATCCGGTATTCAACTGGCAGTCGGACAACGGCATCACCCGGGTCACGGCACTGCCGGATAAACCCTCCACCTACTTTACCGGTATCGGGCCCGGTCAGCGCGATCAGGGTAAAGCCTACGAAAAGATCGACCTGCATGTACTGATGGAACGCAATGCGGGTATCAATTCCGCCTTCATCCACCTGATCGAACACGAAGCAGCGGCTTCGGATTTTGCGATCACCGGTGCCACCCGCACCGCTCTGCCGGATGGTCACAAGATCACCGTCACCCTGACCGGCGGCAAAAGCGATGAAGTGGAATTCCGGAATGACGGCCGGATCATCGTCCGCCGCTACAATGGCAAAACCCTGCTGCAAACCTGGCAGACCGGGGCCCAGCTTTCCGGCAAAGTCGAAAAAGTGGATGCCGTCCGCGGCAAAATCTACACCGATGGCAAATTGCGTGCCATTCCGCCGCGGGTGTCCTTTGCCGGATGCGCGCTCCAGATCCGCCGCACCGCCGACGGCACCTATCTGCTGGCCTCCGCCGCAGTCGAAAACGGCAAACTCGTTTTCACGCTTGCCCCCGGCGAAAACTGCCGCATCAAGCCCGGCGATGAATGGATCGCCCAACCCATCCTCAACGCCAAATAAGGCGAGTGTCGGGCCGCGTGTCGGCCGCGTGGCGGGCGAGTGTCGCCTTCAAAATGTCGCGCCCGCCTCGTTGGGCGGGCTTGATCGGCCGCGTGGCGGCTTCAAAATGTCGCGGGCTCCCGTTAGTCGCCCTTGATCGGGACCGCGTGGCGGCTTCAAAATGTCGCGCCCGCCTCGTTGGGCGGGCTTGATCGGCCGCGTGGCGGCTTCAAAATGTCGCGGGCTCCCGTTAGTCGCCCTTGATCGGGACCGTGCGACGGGCTGCGAAATAA
>JAFQLP010000002.1 GCA_017414565.1 Lentisphaeria bacterium
CAGGGACCGTTGTGCCGGTGGTAAATGAGCGTTACTGGCCGGATGGGTGTTTTTCAGGAGGAAAGAAGAAAAACACCCGTTCCGTCAGATTTCCGAAAGGTTGCGTTTGTCGATGACCCGTTTGGCTTTGCCTTCGCTGCGCGGGATCGTGTTTTCCGGCAGAACATTCAGCTGAACCCGGATGCCGAGCGTTTTTTCGATGGCATGACTGATGCGGGACCGGACCGCTTCGATGCCCGCCACGGTGTCGCTCATGGTCGCGGCATTCAACTCGATATTGACCGTGACATTGTCCAGCCCGTGACTGCGGGTCAGTTCGATCTGGTAGATCGGTAACGCCGCTTCGGAACTCAAAATGGCCGCTTCGATCTGCGACGGGAACACATTGACGCCACGGATGATGAACATATCGTCGCTGCGGTGTTCGATTTTGGAAATGCGCCGGATGGTCCGGCCGCAGCCGCACGGTTCGGTGATGATGCTGGTAATGTCGCGGGTACGGTAACGGATCATCGGCATCGCTTCTTTGGACAGCGTGGTAAGCACCAGTTCGCCTTCGCTGCCATCGGGCAGGACTTCGCCGGTGTCGGGGTCGATGATTTCGGGGTAGAAGAGGTCTTCCAGGATGTGCAGACCGACCTGTTCCGGACAGGAGCAGCCGACACCGGGACCGACGATTTCCGACAGACCGTAGATGTCATAAGCGCGGATATTGGCGCGTTCTTCGATACAGCGGCACATTTCCGGCGTCCACGGTTCCGCACCGAAGATCCCCAGCCGGAGCGGCAGTTTCCGCAAATCGACACCCAGTTTGTCTGCCTGTTCGGTCAGATGCAGGAAGTAACTCGGGGTACAGGCAATACAGGTCACGCCAAAGTCTTTCATCAGCATGATCTGGCGTTCGGTGTTGCCGCCGGATGCCGGAACGACCATGGCGCCGAGCCGTTCAAAACCGCCGTGGAGACCGAGCCCGCCGGTGAAAAGACCGTAGCCGTAGGAGACCTGGGCGATATCCGCAGAGGTCACGCCGACCGATGCCAGACAGCGGGCCGCCGCTTCGGACCACGCATTCAGGTCATTCCGGGTGTAGGCCACAACGATCGGTTTGCCGGTGGTGCCGCTGGAGGCGTGCAGCCGCACGATCTCCTGCCGGGGACGGGCAAAGAGGCCGAAGGGATAGGTGTCGCGCAGGTCATTTTTGACCGAGAACGGAAGTTTCTGCAGATCCTCCAGCGATTGCAGGGAATCGGGGGTCAGATTGCGGGCTTCCATGCGCTGACGGAAAAGTTCCACATGATCGTAAGCATTTTTTACCGTGGCTTTCAGGCGGGCGAATTGAAGTTTCCGCAGTTGTTCCCGCGGCAGGAAATCGGTTGCACTGATGGGGTTCATTGGGATGTTGTCGTACTTGCTCATAATGAATATCCTTGATTTTGATAGTGTTATTGTTATCCGGAAAAAGAAAAACCCCGCGCCGGATCGGGCGGGGCTCGCTGGAGGAGTTGTCACTCCCTGTCAGCTGGTTAAAAAGAAGTAACCTGCCGGCAGCAGCGGCTGATCCGCCCGGTCCGGCTGGTAAATCGAAAAAGATGTAAGAGCCTGTTCATAATGGGTAAAAATAACACTGATTCAGGCAATGTCAAGTACAATTCAGAACAAAAATGAGTTTTACCATAAAGTTTATATATTGGTAATCAAGGCTCCGGCGGCACGATCACAAATGCCGGCAGGCCGCGGATGTTGAACCGGTCCAGTTCCCGCCGGATCGCCGGGTCGGCCGGTTTTTCCGCACAGAAGCGGACCAGCACAAAGCGTTTTAATTCCTGCCGGACCGCCGGATCGGGCATCACCTGACGCTCCATGGCGGTACAGTTTTTGCACCAGGTCGCCCAGAAGTCGATCAGCAGCGGTTTGCCGGTCCGGCGCGATTCCGCCTCGGCCGCCCGCAGAGCCGCGATTTCCCGGGCCGGATCGAATCCGCGCCCCGGCAGCAGCGTGACGCCGGTCCAGACATACCACCCGGCCGCCAGCAGGATGATGACCCCGAAGCCGGTTTTGAGGTAATTCATCCAACGCCCCGGTTTGGGCAGGACAGCCATACCGGCTCCGGCAAAAGGCCACGGCAGAGCCATACCTATCCCCATGGCCAGCGGCAGCAGCAGGGCCGGGGTGTGGCCATCGGCATACCAGTTGGCCGCAAACAGCAGGACGGCGATCAGTACCGGGGCCACACATGCCCCGGCCAGCAGAGCCGCCAGCACGCCGAACAGAAACGCTCCGATCAGCCGTCCGGTTCCCGGCAGATGGCGGCGTGCGCCCCCCGACCACCGGGAAAGATCCAGCATCCAGAGATCAAAAAGCGACAATCCCAGAGCCAGAAAAACCGCCGCCACGGCAAAATTGAACCAGGGGGAGGAATTGAGTTCCCCGAAACGCGCTCCGGTCGTTACCGCCAATACGCCGATCGTGCCGTAGGCGACCGCCATACCGGCACCGTAAAAAGAGGCCCGTATGGCTCCGGTTTTCCAGGTGCCGTCGGCCCCGATGATCGCCAGATTCACCGGGATCATGGGCAGCACACAAGGAGTCAGATTCAGCATCAGCCCGCCGGTGATCGCCAGCAGCAGCACGCCCCACCAGGTATGGGTGCCGGCCATCGGTCCGGCGGCGGCTTCGTGGTCCGCGGGGGCCAGGAATGCCAGAAATTCAGCCGTGTTCATGGCTCCCTCCGCCAGCCGGAATCCGGTCGGCGGCGCGGTCGGTGCGGCGGCCGTTTCCGGGATCGTTTGGCCGAGCTGCCAGGTCTGCTGTTCCGGCATGTGACAGATCCGGCCGGTACAGCCCAGCCAGACTGCGGTGACGGTATAGGGCGGCGATCCGGTCAACGGGGCCTGCCAGCGGTGTCTGCCGGTCGGGAAAAATGCGGTCGGCGACGGGGACACCGGGTCTTCCTGAATGGTGGCGGGGGGAACTGTGAAGACCAGTTCCCGGCCGGTTGCATCATGTCCGGATACGCGGGTCGATGCCGCGTAAAGCCGGGAATCGGCGGCCACGTTCACTTCAACCGTCAAGCGGTCCGGATCTTCCTGACATTGCCACACGAATGGCTCCGGTTCCGCCCGGAGTGTCAGTGCGGCGATCGTGGACAGGATCGGCAGCAGCCATTTGATTTTCATACACACCCCCCTCCGGTAAAGCGGTCGTCACCGGCGGCGGTCTGTTTTCACGCCCCGGGCTTTTTTGGCGGCCTCCCGTATCTGTTTGAACCATTCATCGGGATTGCCGTTGTAGCCTTCAAAGCGGGCGACTTCGGTGGTGCCGTCGGGGGCCAGCATGACGATGGTCGGGAAGCCGCGCACCTTGAAGCGTTGGCTGACTTCTGCATTGGCGGCGCGGACTTCGGCCGACAACTGTTTTCTCTGCGGGAAATCGAGGTAAACGGCAATCAGGTCCTGTTTGGCAAATTCCTGAAATTTCCCTTTGGAAAGCAGATCGGCATCCATTTTGATGCAGTAGCCGCACCAATCGGAACCGGTGAACAGCACCAGCAGCGGCTTTTTCTCCCCGGCGGCCCGGGCGCGGGCCAGATCAAAATCAGTCAGCCAGAAACTGGTCCGGGAATCGTCATCGAGTTTCTGCCGGATCTGTGCCGCCATCCGGGTATCGTAATTTTTCAGCATCTGCTGGACCCGGTCGGCGATTTCATCGGGTTTGCCCTGAAGCGGAACCGGGGCGATGGTGGTTTCGCCGTCAGCGGCCAGAAGCACCATGTACGGAGTCCGGGTGACTTTGTATTTGGCGACCAGGGCCCGGTTGGCATTTACCGTCTGATCTTTGAGATCGCCGCCCCCGAATTCGATGTAAACCGGCTGGACTTTGCTGCGGATACGGGCAAAGGCGGAGGTGGCGAGGACATCTTTTTCAAATGCACTGCCGGACCGGTCAAACAGCAGCAGGATCGGTTTGTAATTGGTTTTGGCCTGCTGGGTGGCGATGGTGAAGTCTTCGCCCCAGCCGGCGGGTGCTTTGGCTTGCAGGGCCGTTCCGGCAAACATCATGGCGGCCAGTAAAAGAATCTGTTTCATGCTCCATTCTCCTTCGGTTTTCCGGGCGGCGGACGGGAGGGTGAAAAAATGCCGCATACGCCGGTTTTTGTATCGTTCCGCTGTTTTAACAATTAATTCCTCCCTCCGGAATTGCAAGCAGATCTTGCAAAAAAAAGCGTTTTTTTTGCATCTTGCAGAAATCGTGCTATAGTTTTCGTCAGATCAGAACGAAAACAGAAACTTTCTTAACAAAGAGGAAATGTTCTTATGGCGAATGTTTGTCTGGATGGAAAAGTGGCCGTTGTTACCGGCGGCGGCGGGGTTCTTTGCAGTCTGATGGCCAAAGCATTGGCATCCTGCGGGGCGAAAGTGGCCGTGCTGGACCGGCGCGAAGAATCGGCCCAAATCGTGGCGGACGAGATCAATGCGGCCGGCGGGACGGCGATCGGTCTGGCGGCCAATGTGCTGGATCTGGCAGCCCTGAAGCAGGCCGAGGAAAAGGTCCGCACCACTCTGGGCCCCTGCGATATCCTGATCAACGGTGCCGGCGGCAATCATCCGAAAGGCACGACCACGAAGGAATATCTTTTCCCGGAAGATCTGAAAGAAGATATGAACGAAGTCGTCACCTTCTTTGATCTGGATGCGGAAGGCGTCGGTTTTGTCTTCAATCTGAACTTTATCGGCACCCTGCTGCCGACCCAGGCGTTTGCCCGCAGCATGGCGGAGCGTCAGTGCGGTACGATCATCAACATCTCTTCCATGAACGCTTTTACGCCGCTGACCAAGATTCCGGCGTATAGCGGGGCCAAGGCGGCGATCAGCAACTTCACCCAGTGGCTCGCGGTGCATTTCTCCAAGGTCAATGTCCGGGTCAATGCCATTGCTCCCGGCTTCTTCCTGACCAATCAGAACCGCGCGCTTCTGACCAATCCCGACGGTTCGCTGACGGCCCGCGGCAATACGATCCTGTCCCACACGCCGATGGGCCGCTTCGGTACGCCGGAAGACCTGATCGGCGCACTGCTTTTCCTGGTGGACGATAATGCCAGCGGTTTTGTCGATGGCGTGGTGCTGCCGGTCGATGGCGCATTCTCGGCTTTTGCCGGGGTTTAAGATATGATCGCTGTCATCGATTACGGCATGGGGAATCTCGATTCCGTCTGCAAAGCACTGGCGTTTTGCGGCGGCAGTTTTGAACTGATCGGGACCCCGGAAAAGCTGGATCGCTTTGACGGTGTTCTGCTGCCGGGCGTCGGGCATTTCGGTGACGGCATGGAAAATCTGCGGAGCCGGGGATTTGACCGGGCTCTGCAGCAATGGGATGCGGCCGGAAAACCGCTGGGCGGGATCTGTCTGGGTATGCAGATGATGCTTGAGAGCAGTGAAGAAGCCCCCGGTGTTTCCGGTCTCGGTCTGATCCGCGGCCGGGTGCGCCGGTTCCCATCGGCCGGGCTGAAAGTCCCGCAGATCGGTTGGAACAGCGTGGTCAGGACCACGCCGCATCCGGTGACGGCCCACACGGCGGACGGCGAATTTTTTTACTTCGTCCACTCCTATTACGCTGAATTGGCGGACCCGGCGGAAATGGTTCTGCAATGTGAATACATCCTGCCGTTTGCGGCCGCGATCGGCAGGAAAAATCTGTTTGCCACCCAGTTCCATCCGGAAAAAAGCCAGCAGGCCGGGCTGGATCTGTTGCGGCACTTTATCGGGTTCTGCCGATGAAAAAGAAAGACCCCGGCAGATGGCGGGAGATCCACGACCGGCTGTTTGCGGTTTACGGTGAATTGGGCTGCCCGCTGGTCCACCGGACCCCGTTTCAACTGCTTGCGGCGGTCATGCTGTCGGCCCAGTGCCGGGATGAAAGAGTCAATGCGGTCACGGTGGAACTTTTCCGCCGCTGGCCCGATCCGGCGGCCATGGCGGAAGCCGATCCCGATGAGGTGGCAAAAGTCATTCAGTGTTGCGGCCTTTTTCATAACAAAAGCCGCAATCTGGTCGCCTGCGCCCGGCAGTTGATGCAGGATCATAACGGTACCGTGCCGCAGACCATGGCGGAACTGACCCGGCTGGCCGGGATCGGGCGCAAAAGTGCCAATGTCATTCTGGGCAACGCATTCGGTCTGCCCGGTTTCCCCGTCGATACCCATGTGATCCGGGTGACGAACCGTCTGGGAATGGTCGCCACCCGGGAGCCGGAAAAGATCGAAGCGGTTGTCAATGCCGCGATCCCGCCGGAATTGTGGTGCAATTTCTCCCACCTCGTCATTACCCACGGACGGCGGGTGTGCCATGCCCGGAAACCCGCGTGCGGCGATTGCGTATTGCGGGATCTTTGTCCCGCCCGGGAGGCGTAATTTTATTCCTGTTCCGCCGTGTCCGGCGCATCTTCCGCAACGGAGGGCATCGGCTTGATGTCTTCAAGCGGCACCGTATCCATTGCCGGACGCGCCGCCGGGATAAAATCCGCTGCCGGGATCGCTTCTTCGAGCTTCATCCCCCGGGACCCCTTCAGAAAGACCGTGTCATCGGGATGCACCATGCTCCGCAGGACCCGGGCCGCACCGGCGGCACTGCCGCAGATCACCGCCGGACAGCCGTTCAGACCGGAGGCCTCCCGGGCGAACCGGGGGCCGACCGTCACCAGCCGCGCACCCGGAAAAGAGGACATGACTCTTTCCAGAACTTTGCGGTGTTCGTTGCGTTCAAAATTGCCGAGTTCCAGCATGTCGCCCAGCACCAGCACCAGTTCCTGCGGGTTGACACAACCGGCCAGATGATCGAAAGCGGCATTCATGCTCTGGGGATTGGCATTGTAGGCATCGTTGACATAGGAAACGCCGTGCAGCAGCACTTCGGCCATACGCATTTTTGCCTGTTTGGTCCGGGCCAGCCCGGCGGCGATCTGATCGGGCGTTGCCCCCATGCTCACCGCTACGGCCGCCGCCGCCGCCGCATTCATGGCCTGATGACGGCCGCCGAGCGGCAGGGTGACTTCGCGGATCTCACCGGCCAGATCAAGCCGGATGGTGCTTTCGCAGAGCGAGCCGCGCAGGTATTCCACCTGGATCTCGGCTCCGGAATCGGCTGTCCCGAAACGGATGATCCGGTGCTGCCCCGCTTTTTCGACCAGCACCTCCACCGCCGGTGCCGCGGCCGGGATCACCGCCATGCCGTCGTCGGCAAGATCCTGAAAGATACAGCCTTTTTCCTGGGCCACGCCGTACAGGGTGCCGAGAAATTCCAGATGGCACGGCGCAATGGATGTGACCACCGCGGCATCCGGGAGCGCGGCATGGGCCAGCGGCGCGATCTCACCCGGATGATTGGTTCCCATCTCGATCACGGCAAAACGGTGTTCGCTGTTGAGTTTGAGCAGGTTCTGCGGTACGCCGAATTGATTGTTGGTGTTGTCGGCGGTCGCCAGCACCGCGGCCTCCGATCCGGCACATTCGATCAGGATCGCCCGCAGCATTTCTTTGACACTGGTTTTGCCGACACTGCCGGTCACGCCCGCAACCTTCAGATCGGGAAAACGGAGCCGGTGATGCCGGGCCAGTGCCTGATAGGCCTGCATGGTATCGGCCACTTCCAGCACCGGTACCGGACAATCCGCGGGCAGTTTGGCCAGCGAAGCGGTCTCGCAGATCAACGCCGCCGCCTGGGTCGCCGCCTGACCGAGAAAATCGTGGCCGTCAAAGCGTTCCCCGCGCAACGGCAGGAAACATTTGCCGGTCAGTTTGCCCCGGCTGTCGGTGCTGATCTCCCAACGGCTGTCGGCGGCCGGTTCCCCGTGCCAGGTGCCGGCGAGGATTTCCGCCATTCCGGCGGCGGTAAAAGTGGCATTTTGCGGCATGATCGTTATTCCTGATTGGTTGTATGATTGATGATGTTGATGACCATATCGTCACGGAAGACCACCCGGATGGTGCGGTCGGGCGCGATCCAGTAGATCCAACTTTCGTTGCCCCACGACGGCGTGCGGCTCCGCACCGGGGCTCCGTACGTTACGGCCACTTCCCGGCGGTTCATGCCCTGCAGGACTTCGCCGCGCCGGACATGGGGCCGCATTTCCGGCCGGATAAAGGCGAATTCCTGCTCCGGCGGCGTGACCGTGAGCATTTGCCGGATGTATTCACGCATGGTGCAAAGGTGCATTCCCGCATCAAACAGAATGGTGTACTCCTGACCGTTGGCATCGCGCAGGACCAGTTGGTTTTCGTCGGCGGAAACGGCCTCCACCGCCGAACCGGCAGGCAGAATGCGGCCCTGCTGGATGTTGAGGGCGGAGACCGCCGCCGGGTCGGAGAACCACAGGTTGCTCCGGGTGTAGAGCCGGGTCCCGACCGGCTGCTGCAGGACTTCGGAAACGGCGATCGGCATGGTGCAGCCGGTGCAAATGACCATCAGGCCGACCAGAATTGTCAGTACACGGGATCGATTCATGGCGTTCCTCCGCTAAAAAATTTTGGTGTCGTATTTAAAAAAGACAAAACCGCGTTACATTATTGTCAAAAGAAATATACATCATGCCGTGCGTTTCGGCAAACCAAATAAAAGCAGAATTCCCATGAACGGAGATTTTTTTGACCTGTTGATCGCCGGGATCCGGCGCGAGGCGGCTGCCGGACGCGCCGCGGTATCGCCTGCGGTCTGGCAGTCCTTGAATGTCGCGGCCGTCAAACCGGCCGCCGTCCGTCCGGAGCCGGAAATCATTCCGGCAGTACCGGCAAGAGAACCGGCCGCCGAACCCCCGGCCGCGGCTGTTTCCGGTGATGCGGCCGCCCGGCTGGCGGCGATTGCCGACCGGATCGCCGGGTGCGGACAGTGCCGTCTTTGTGAACAACGCCGCTGTCCGGTGCCGGGCGAGGGCGATCCGCAGGCCCGGTTGATGTTCATCGGTGAAGGTCCGGGCGAAGAAGAAGACCGCACCGGCCGTCCCTTTGTCGGCCGGGCCGGGCAACTGCTGGACAAGATGATCGCCGCCATGACATTCCGGCGCGAAGAGGTTTTCATTGCCAATATCGTCAAATGCCGTCCGCCGGGGAACCGG
>JAFQLP010000043.1 GCA_017414565.1 Lentisphaeria bacterium
GCGCCGCTTCTTTCTGATCGACCCAGTAAATGGTGTTGTTTTCGCGGTTCACATAAACCCGGCCGACCGGCGACGCCACAATGGCATTGAGCAATTCCGCCAGTTCCCGGGCAGCGCGGAATTTCGGACGGTAGGCAATACGGGTGGTGCCAGTGCCGTCCAGTTTGGCCGGGGAGGCATCCAGCAGTTTGACGATTTCATCGATGTAAGGAATCATCTCCCGGCCGGTGGAAACAAGCAGAGCCTGGCCCTGCTGATCTTTGCTGGCGATCACCTTGACCGTGGAATTCTGGTTGTACCGGACCACCGCCGAGCGGATGTACGGGGCGACAGCAGAAGCCTCTGCGTTTTTCAATTCGTAGATTTTTGTCGCGAAGCGGGGTTGACCGTCGTCCTGACGGACCCGCAGCGTCTGGATCTCTTCCGCATTGAGCATCAGCGCAACGCCGGAGAGCAGCAGCGACAAAAGAACGCCGCAGCATTTTTTCATAGACAAATCCTTTTTTTGGGGTTGAGACACCGGCCGAACACCCGTGCCGCGATCATCAGTATGATGATCATTTACTTTGCGATAACTTTAGAAGATAAATATCTTCATGTGTGAAATAATATACTGCCAAAAATCCCGATGTCAAGTTAGCAGGAGGCATTTTTAAGTGAAATTACGCCCTATTCCGACTGCCGGGGCGGCCGTCCGGGGCCCCGGCTTTTCCGGGACCGGCGGACGGGGCCGTTATGTTACCTGTTATATTAATAGATAAAGAGCATTTCCCGGTATTTCGGCAAGGGCCAGCATTCATCGGAAAGCTGGCGTTCCAGCCCGTCCACCGTGTCGCGGAGTTGCGCGGCCGCCGCCAGAATCTCCTCGTGACACCGGCCGAGAGCCTCCCGGAGTGCCTGACAATCGGCGTGGAGCCGGTCGATGGTGGCCCCCAGTTCTTCGGCTGCCGTGACCGTGGAGGCAAGCCCGCCCCGGATACCGGCGGCCTGGGCTTCGGCGCAACTGCGGACCAGCCGTCCGTATTCCGTCTGGGCGACCGGCAGGATCATGCTGGTTGCGATCTCCAGCGCGATACCGCCCTCGATCCGGACTTTGCGGTGATATTCCTCCATGGAAACTTCGTAACGCGATTCCAGTTCCCGGCGGTTGTAAACTTTGTGTTTCTCCATCAGGGCAATGTTTTCGTCGGCGATCAGGGCCTGCAGAGCCGCCATGGTGTCGCGGTTGTTGGGAAGCCCCCGGCGGGCCGCTTCGGCCAGCCATTCTTCGGTGTAACAGTCGCCGCTGTAAAGCACCCGTTTGTGTTCCCGGATGATTTTGCGGAGCAATTTCTGCAGCCGGTCGTGAAAATCTGGTGCCCCGGCAATGGGTTCAAGTTCACCGGCGATCCGGTCAAATGCTTCGGCCACAATGGTGTTGAGGATCACATTCGGGCCGGAACAGGACTGGCTCGACCCCGGCGCACGGAATTCAAATTTGTTGCCGGTAAAGGCAAATGGACTGGTACGGTTGCGGTCGGTGGTGTCGCGCGGCAGCGGCGGCAGCGTATCCACACCGAGGCGCAGCGAGCCGATGGCTTTGCTGGCCCGGAGTTTGCCGTGTTCCAGCCGTTCAATGACCTCCGTAAGCTGGGCTCCGAGATACATGGAGATCACCGAGGGCGGTGCTTCGTTGGCCCCCAGGCGGTGATCGTTTCCGGCCCCGGCAACCGTGGCACGCAACAGATCCGCGTGCCGGTCGACCGCTTCGATAATGGCGCAGAGGACCGTCAGAAAAATCGCGTTCTGCAACGGATCATCGCCGGGATTCAACAGATTGCGGTCGCCGTAAGAGATACTCCAGTTGTTGTGTTTGCCGGAGCCGTTCACCCCCGCAAAAGGTTTTTCATGCAGCAGGCAGATCATGCCGTTACGCTCGGCCGTCTGACGGAGCACCTCCATGACCAGCATGTTGTGGTCACACGCCAGATTGACATCTTCAAACATGGGGGCCAGTTCAAACTGGGCCGGGGCCACTTCGTTGTGACGGGTGCGGGCGGGAATGCCCAGCCGCCAGAGATCGCGCTCCACTTCGGTCATAAAGTTGAGTACCCGGGCCCGGATCGAACCGAAATAATGATCCTCCAACTGCTGATGTTTTGGCGGCGGTGCTCCGAAAATCGTGCGGCTGGTCTGAAGCAGGTCGGGCCGCTGGAGGTAAAAATGTTTGTCGATCAGAAAATATTCCTGCTCCGCACCGAGCGTGATGCAAACATGTTCTTCGGGTTTGCCAAAACACTTCATCAGGCGTTTGGTCGCCGCCGTAAGCGTCTGGATGGAACGCAGCAACGGCGTTTTTTTGTCCAGTGCTTCGCCGGTGTAACTGCAGAAAACCGTCGGGATACAGAGCGTGGCACCATTGCTGTGGCGTTTGATAAAATCCGGACTGGTCGGGTCCCATGCCGTGTAACCGCGGGCCTCGAATGTCGAACGCAACCCGCCGGACGGGAAACTGGAGGCGTCCGGTTCGCCCATGATCAGGTTTTTGCCGGAGAAACTCTGGATCGCTTCGCCATTCCGGATTTCCAGAAAAGCATCGTGTTTTTCTGCCGTGGAACCGTTCAACGGCAGGAACCAGTGCGTGTAATGGGTCGCACCGCGGTCCAACGCCCAGCATTTCATAGCCTGCGCCACATCATTGGCGATCGCCGGATCAAGCGGTGTCAGATCCCGGATGGTCTCCAGCAGTTTTTCACAAATATTTTGAGGCAGTGCCGCCCGCATGGTTTGCTCGTTGAAGACATCCTCCGCATAAATACCGATTTCTGCCGGAGCCGCCATTTGAGGGGCCGGAATTTGCCGGGAAGCAATCGATTTGATCGCGCCAAGCCGGTTCAAATTGCTCATGATGATGTCCTTTCAACAATTCACGCAATGTTTGGGGCTGTTACTGATCCCTTTTTTGATATCCTATTAATATACTCCATCCCTCCACAAAAATCAATCACCGCGTGGGCCGTGCGACGGCCGGCGAAATGTCGCGGGCTCCCGATGGTCGCCCTTGATCGAGAGGCGGCCGAGTGTCGGCTTCAAAATGTCGCGCCCGCCTCGTTGGGCGGGCTTGATCGGCCGCGTGGCGGCTTCAAAATAGGGCGGCTGTTCCGTTGTCACAGCCGCAGGCCGCGTGCGACGGGCTGCGAAATAAGGCGGCTGTTCCGTTGTCACAGCCACAGGCCGCATGTGTACTTCAAAATATCGGGGTGGCCCAACGAGGCCACCCCTACACATTTTAAAAATATATTCACTTAAAGAATATTTTTCCCTTTCGCA
>JAFQLP010000044.1 GCA_017414565.1 Lentisphaeria bacterium
ATCGGTGCGGCGCAACAGGATCGCCGGTAACTGGATCTGGTGGGGCGCGTTGATCTCCGGCATGATACTGGTCTTCTTTTTCAGCCGGTTGTGGCGGCGGACCGGGCTGGTGACGGACCTTGAGATCTATTCGTTGCGTTATTCCGGCCGGGGAGCCGGATTGATCCGCGGGTTCCGGTCGCTGTATATCGGGATTTTCAACAATGTTATCGTTATGGCCACGGTGACGCTGGCCGCCATGAAGATCGGCGGGGTGATGCTGGGCATGTCGCCATTTCAATGTGTATTCTGGGCTTTGATCCTGACGGCCGTTTTTTCCTGTATCAGCGGATTCCGCGGGGTGATCTACACCGACTGCATCCTTTTTGTCATGGCGATGGTCGGGGCGATCGTTGCGGCGGTATTCGCACTTGGCGATCCGGCGGTCGGCGGGGCGGCCAACCTGCTGGAGCATTTCCGGTCATCGCCGGAATTGGCTCCGAAACTGGGGCTGACACCGGATTACGTGCCTTATGAACAGTGGGCAGTGGTGTTCTTTCTGCCGGTCTGTGTGCTGTGGTGGTGCGGGGATTACGGCAGCAGTTACACGGTTCAGCGGATGCTGGCGGCGAAAAATGAAAAACACGCCATCGGCGCGGTCCTTTTCTTCAATTTCTGTCATTACGTGCTGCGGCCGTGGCCGTGGATCATCGTGGCTCTGGCATCGTTGATGGTTTTTCCCTCCGATCCGCCGGAGGTGCGCGAGGCCGCGGTGATCGAATACCGGCAGTTGGAGCAGGCCGATCCGGGTACGATCGCCCTGCCGGATGGGATGACCGAAAGTGAATACAAGCGGCTGGTTTATGCCCGTTCCATCGGAGTTTCGTCGCTCAGCGAAGAATTCAAAAACCTGCCGCAGGATAAATTGGGCCATGATCTGGCGTATTCGGCCATGCTCCACCGGCTGCCCCACGGATGGTTCGGATTTGTGCTGGCGACCCTGATCGCGGCGTATGTTTCCACGATTTCGACCCATTTGAACTGGGGTGCTTCGTATCTGATCAATGATTTCTATTTGTGTTTCCTCCGTCAGGATGCCTCCCAGCGGGAACTGGTCTGGGCCGGACGGGTGGCAACGATCCTGCTGACACTGCTGGCCATGCTGGTGGCATTCTGTATGCAGACGGCATTGAATGTGCTGCAGTTTTTTATGACACTGGGGATCGGCGGCGGTATCCTGATGACCATGCGCTGGTTCTGGTGGCGCGTCAACGCCTGGTGTGAATTGACGGCGATCCTGGTGTCGATCCCGACCTCGCTGGTCATGGTGACTTTTTACCCGCAGTTGTTCCCCGACAGTCTGTTGGCGGATCACTTCATCATCCGCAGTTTCATCAGCATTGCCATTACCAACGCCGTCGCGTTGACGGTGATGTTCCTGACCCCGCCTGCCCGGATGGAAAAATTGATCGAGTTCTGCCGCCGGGTTTCGCCGCCGGGTCCCGGCTGGGGCGTGGTGCGCCGGGCCGCCGCCGAACAGGGCATCGAATTGCCGCCGCCGCCCGCCTGCGCCTTGCGTTACGGCGCCGTGGCGGCGGTTCTGGGGATGATCACGATCGTCTGTCTGCTGCTGGGTGTGGGTAATCTGCTGCTCGGCAGTTGGCTGCCCGGTGGCGCGCTTTGTCTGGGCGGTGCCGTCAGCGGCAGTATCCTGATCAAACTGTGGCCGCGGATCGCCGGGAATTGACCGGGACACCGGGAACGGCCCGGATGGCAGCAAACCATCCGGGCTTTTCTGTCAGCGGACAATGCCGGTGCGACTGGATCAACTGGCAACGGTTTTGCGGAATCGCATCAGCGCGATCAGGAAATAACCGCTGCCGAGCAGGAGCATTTCGAGAAATGTCTTCCAAACCAGCGTGAAATCGGCTCCCCGGAAGAGGATCGCTTTGCTGAAGTCAACGATGTAGGTCGTGGGCGCAAAAAGCATGATGAACTGGATCGCCTCCGGCATATTGGCCTGCGAAGTGCTGCCGCCTGAGAGGATCTGCATGGGCATCAGCACCAGGATCATCAGGATACCCAGCTGCGGCATATCTTTGGCAAAACACGACAGGAAGATCCCCAGCGAGGTCATGGCAAAAAGATTGATGACCACTCCGGTCAGGAACAGCCAGGATGATCCGGCATCCGGCAGGTGAAGCCATCCCTTGAGGACCAGAAACAGCGATAATGCGGTGGCCAGCAGTACCACCAGCGACATCGACCACACTTTGGCGATCATGATCTCGACCGGGTTGACCGGCGTGACCATCAGGTGTTCCAGCGTTCCCCGGTCCCGTTCCCGGATCAGGGCCGCACCGGTCAGAATCAGGGCGATCATGGCAATGTTGTTGACCAGATTGTTCACGGCCC
>JAFQLP010000045.1 GCA_017414565.1 Lentisphaeria bacterium
ATGGTGAAGCCGCTTTCCGGACTGTTCAGGCGGCCGCTGTTGTTGAAATTGGTTCCGGTGGAGATCCCGGTCCCGTTGCTGTACTGGACATTGTTGAAGTCAATGCCGAAAGAATTGCTGTCATTGAGGGAAACTTCCACGATCATGATCTGGAGCAGCACCTGGGCCGGGACCACATCGAGGCGGTCGAGCATGGCTTTGACCAGCGCATAGGTGCGCGGCGTGGTCCGGATCACCAGACGGTTCTGCACGCCGTCGGCAAAGAGCCGGAGCGGGGTGTCGAAGACCGACGAGGTCTTGTCCACCTGCGTGGCCGTCATGTTGTTGGTGGAGTAGCGACTCTGGGGCGTTGACACCTGATTGAGCTGACGGGTCGCCTGGGCATTCAGCGATTCGTTGCGCTGGTTGCCGGTGCCGGAATCGACGCTCATGGCGGTCCCCTGCGTGGCAAAGATCGCCGTCAGTGCCTGGGCCAACTGCCGGGCTTTGCCGTGGGCCACTTTATAAATGTAGAGCCGTTCCTGGTCGGAGGCCTCGGAGTTGTCGAGGATATCGGCCCATGCCACGACTTCTTTGATCGCTTCGGCAGTGGCGGCAGAGGCGATCAGCACCTGCAGCCGGTCAACGCTGGTCAACTGGATCGAGCCGGGCGATTCCGAACGGTCGGTGATCAGAGAGATCGGGAAGCCGAGGACCGGCAGGATCTCGCTGAGTTCCTGCGCCATTTTGGAGGGCTTGACATTGTGGCAGTAAATGACCGTACGCGGCCACGCGCGGCGGCCCGGCTGATCGACCAGATCGAGGATCTCTTTGATCTTGGGCATGTTGGCGGCGGTGTCGCTGACCAGGACCGAATTGGTTTTTGCCACATCCACGATGACCCCGGATTTGGTCAGGAATTGGCGGAGCATGTTGATGGCATCGCGGCTGACCACGGCGGTCATCTGCCGGCAGATCACTTCGCTGCCGCCATCGTAACGGTTGCCGACCCGGAGAGCCGCCTGCTGCGGGATCTTGGTGATCGGCATGATATTGAGCAGTTGGCCGTTGCGGACGGCACTGACGCCGGCGATTTTGAGCATGCTGTCAAAATTTTCCCACAATTCGCGGCGGGTCATCCGGGAATTGAGGTTCAGGGTGACTGTCGATTTGATATCGCTGTCGGAGGTGAAGTTGAATCCGAGAATATCGGCAAACGCGGGCAGGGTATCCACCAGCGGGGTGGAGTTGAATACCATGGAAACATCCAGTTCTTCATCGGCATCGAGCAGGATCAGATCTTCGTAGAAGGGGGGCGCGGGCTGGCGCACCCGGACCCCGTCATCTTTGGGGGCTTTGTCCGGACGGAGCCGGGACTGGATGGCCTTTTTCACCGCGGTATTGTTGGCGGGGGAGGCCTGGTCAAGCGTGGCGGAGTGGTTATCGGTGCGCTGGGCAAACGACTGTTCGCGCTGGCGTTCGATGAAGTCAAATTTGTTATCGGGGTCACCATCCTGATTTTCCTGACCCGCTTCCAGCGACTTGATAACGCCGCAACCATTGATCGAGAGTACGAAGACGAGGGCTGCCGCCCCGTTCAGCAACGGCATCAACCGGCAGCGATTGAGTTTCTGCAAAATCATGTTTCTGTTTCCTTATTTCCAAATATTTTTGATATTTCCGTATCAGCGGCTCCGGGTACTGCGGTTGACATTACCCTGATTGGTCCGTTGCGAGCGTTGCATACCACGGGCCATCTGCTCCATCAACTGGACCTGGCGTGCCATCATGCCGGTCACCATCTGCGCGGGATTGGGACGGCTCCGCCGGGCAGCCGCATTGCGGGCGGCAATGCTGGAGGGCAGATTGGTCGATGCCCGCTGGATATAAAGTTCCATCGTGCTGCCGGAACGGCTCAACACAATGTGATCGTCGAAAACCGCGGTGAGCGTATAACCGTTTTCCAGCGTTTCGCCGAGTTTGAGGAAACGCTTGGGCGGCAATTGTTTGACCTGTTGGGTATTGCGGTTCGGTCCGCCCATCCAGTTGCGCCGCTGTTGAATGGTCCGCTGTTGAAAGATCGCGCCCTGCAGCGGCCCCATGCGATACACGCCGATCAGGACCAGCGCGGAAGAGCCGCCGCCTGTCAGGACTTCGGGACAGCGGGCGGTGTCAAAAATATTCTGCATGGCAATACCGGAAAGGACCTGTGAAATATCCCGCCCGGTTTCCGGCGAGTCGGTTTGTTCGGTTTTGACCGTATTGCGCCGGCTGCGGTCTTTGGTGGTGATGGTGATTTCATCGCTGCCGCCGGCCAACAGGGAAAACGCCTGCCAGGCACTGCCGCCTGCCAGGAGCAGATTCAATATGATAAGAAGGATTTTCATAATGCGGTTCCTTTCACTGCCGGAGCGGCGGCCGGTTGGGCGGCGGCTTCATCCGCCTTTTTCTGCGCCGCCAGATCTTCCGCTGTGGGTTCACGGCCGATCAGCCGCAGGGTGCCGTTCAGGTAAATGGTGCCGCCTCCCTGTTGGGACATATCCGCCCGGAGATCGATTTTGCGCCAGTTCATCGCCGGCTTGCAGGCGGCGAGATCGTTCCAGAAAGCAGTCAGGGTGGGCAGGGTGCCGATGGCCCGGAGATCGACTTCGAGAACAAAAAGGTCATTGTTGATG
Source organism: Lentisphaeria bacterium (assembly GCA_017414565.1). Taxonomy (GTDB): domain Bacteria; phylum Verrucomicrobiota; class Lentisphaeria; order Victivallales; family Victivallaceae; genus RGIG1931. The sequence continues at coordinate 2,655 of JAFQLP010000045.1, forward strand.
CGGGTCCGTTTGACGGCGTTGACATTCTGCAGCACCACTTCGCGGAGTTGTGCCGCTTCACGGATGCGCCGGGGGATCTCGATATCGGCGGAACCGTCGCGGATCTCCAGCCAGGCATTTTCCAAAAGTTCCCGGTAACTGGCTTCCACGCGGTCGAGTTCGGCCAGTTTCTGCTGCATGGCATTCCACTTGTTCCGCTCTTCTTTCTGCTGCCGGCGGAGCGTATCCAGCGTCCGTTCACTCGGCACGAGCGAAGCAAAAGAAATGTCCAGATTCATCATGATCCAGAGTCCGGAAAAAATCAGGCCGCCAACGCAGAACAGGATTTTACTGCGGGTCGTTTGCAAATATTTCCTGCTCATTTTGTTTTCTCCACCTTATTCAATCTCAACGTGATCACCGTCATGGTCTCGGTCGGGGTCTGATTCTGCAGGGTGCCCACTTTGTAATCATCCAACTGGCGCAGGGTTTCCGAGATATCGGGGTCCTGCTGGTTGGTGTACATGGTCATGGAAATGGTGCTTTCGGTGAGCTGGATCGGATTGACCAGCAAACTCCGCGGGAGGGTTTCCGAAATCTGCCCCAG
>JAFQLP010000046.1 GCA_017414565.1 Lentisphaeria bacterium
AGGCGCAAAATCCGGGCGCGGTCAGGGGGTCGCCGCCGGCTTTCCCAACGCCAGACACTTCCGGTAGAATTCCTCCAGCCGGAGCGAGGCCGCCCGCCGGTACTGCGAAGCCCCGGCCAGCCGTGCGGTGGCCTGCTGCTGCATTTTCAGCGCACTCGACAGGGCTCCGGTACGCGAGGCGTACAACGCGGCCGCGGAAAACAGAGCCGCATCCTCCATCCGCGGTTCCCGGCCCTCCGCCGTCACCGTCTTCATGCCGCGCCCGATCAGCCGCCCGGCCAGTTCCAGAGCCGACGGATCGAATGGCCGCCGGGTCAGAAACGCATACGCCACCGAACCGTCGGTCGCCGGGTCCGCGGGGACTTTGGTCATGTAACCGGTCAGAACATCGGCCAACTGCGGCATGAAATCCGTCCGGCGGCAGGCAAAATCAATCAACAGCAGATAGGGCTTGGCGGTCTCCGGCAAAGCCTGCCGCCGTTCCTGAAGCATCTGCCACGCCTCCTGATACCGCCCGGTGCTTTCCAGCATGAAAAGCCGGATGCGGATCGCCGCCGAATTGCCCGGGTCGAGTTTGAAGATTTTGCGGGCGGCGTAATCGGCCTGCCGATCCTCTCCGCTGCGCATCCGGCTCAACAATTCATCGAGCAGCGGCGATACTTTGACCTGCCGGTCGGCATCGAACCGGCCCGCATAATAGTCCTGAAGCATTTCCGCCAGATCCATGGCTTCGCCGTCCCAGATGATCCGGTTTTCCGTATCGATCACGAAACAGCGCGGAAAAAGTGCCGCGCCGGTCAGGTATTTTTTAGCCGTTTTGCTTTTGTTATCGACCGCCGTGGCAAAATTGGGGTTCGGCAGTTTGGCAAAAAGTTCTTTGGAAACCGCCTCCGGGTCGATCGAGACCGCTATGATTTTTGCCCGGGGAGCCGCCGCCGCCACATCGTACAGCAACGGCAGGATCTCCGCATCCACCGGGGTGGCCGCCCGCATCAGGACCAGCACTTTCAACTGATCCGCCGGGACGGCCGCCGGATCAGAGGTCAGCAGGGTGAACGGACCGCCGGAGAGGATCTCCGCATCCAGTTCTTCTGCCGTGTCCCCCGACCGGAGTGCGGCCAGCGGCCCCGCCGTCAGCAGCAGAGCCGCCAGCAGAACCGCTTTCAGGCGCATCATCATCGCACGGCTCCTTCAAAAGCCGCCGCCGCCCGGAACAATTTGGCTTCTTCCAGTGCCGGAGCGAGGAACTGCACCCCGACCGGCATACCGGTGGCTTTGTCCACACCCGCCGGAACGCTGATACCGCAGTTGCCGGCCAGGTTGAGCGCGATGGTGAAAATATCCGACAGATACATCTGCAACGGATCGCTGATTTCGCCGAAATGGAAGGCAACCGAAGGTGTCACCGGCGTCAGCAGCAGGTCACAGACTTTGGCCGCTTCTTCAAAATCCCGGCGGATCAGCGTGCGTACCTTCTGCGCCCGCAGGTAATAGGCGTCGTAATAGCCGCTGGACAACACATAGGTACCCAGCAGGATGCGCCGTTTGACTTCATCGCCGAAACCGGCCCCGCGGGTGCGGAAATAGGTTTCCACCAGGTCGCGCCCTTCGATCCGGTCGCCGTAACGGATGCCGTCAAAACGCGCCAGGTTGGCACTGGCCTCCGCGGTGGCCACGATGTAGTAAACCGCCACCGCATATTTGGTGTGCGGCAGAGAGACTTCCACCGTTTCCGCTCCCAGCGACTTCACCCGTTCAATGGATTCCTGCATGATGGCGGAAACCCCGGGGTCCATACCGGGGGCCTGGAAATATTCTTTCGGCAGACCGATTTTCATGCCTTTCAGATCCCGCCCGGCCCGGGCCGCATCGGCAAAACCACCGGCGGGAACCGCCAGCGAGGTGCTGTCGTGGGGATCTTTGCCGGCCATGACATCCAGCAAAATGGCACTGTCAAGCACGCTGTTGGTCATCGGACCGATCTGGTCCAGCGAGGAGGCAAACGCCACCAGACCGTAACGGGAGACCCGCCCGTAGGTGGGTTTCATGCCGGTGATGCCGCAGAAAGACGCGGGCTGCCGGATGGAACCGCCGGTATCACTGCCCAGTGCCGCCGGAACCATGCCGCCGGCCACCGCAGCGGCAGAACCGCCGGAGGAACCGCCGGGAACCCGGGTGATATCCCGGGGATTGGCGGTTTTCTGGATGGCACTGTTTTCGCAGCTTGAGCCCATGGCGAATTCGTCCATGTTCAAGCGGCCGAAGGGGATGAATCCGGCCTGACGCAACCGCGCTACGGCGGTGCTGTCGTAAGGCGATTTGACCGGTTCAAGGATCTTGGAGGAGCAGGAACAGCGTTCCCCGGCGGTGGCAATACAGTCTTTGATGCCGACGGGGATGCCATCCCAGGCGGACAGGGGCTTGCCGGCGGCGCGACGGGCATCCGATTCCGCCGCGGCGGTCAGGACTTTTTCCGAATCGATTTCGAGAAAAGCCTTGATACTGCCATCGCGTGCCGCCACCCGGTCCAGACACTCCTGCGCCAGTTCGACCGCGGTAAACTCTCCGGCTGCCAGACCGGCCGCCAGTTGTTCAAGCGAAAAAATTTCCGGAAAACTCATATCAGTTGATCCCCTCCCCCGGCAACACTTGCGGGACCTTGATCAGCGTGTCATCCACGAGAGCCGGCGCGTTGGCCAGCATGTCGCCGCGGGGGAACGATTCCCCGGCGGAGTCTTCCCGCCAGACATTGCTCAACGGCACAGCATAGGCGGTCGGCTCCACGCCTTCGACATCGACCTCCTGCAGTTCAGCGATATAGCCGACGATCGCCGCCATATCGCTCCGCAACTTCGGCATGGCCTCCGGGGCGATCTCCAGCCGCGCCAGCTGCGCGACGTATTCCACATCAATTCCGGGAGTGTCCATGACTCACGCCTTTTCCAGTTCGAGGGTCTTGGTCACCAGGTCGCAGACTTCGGAGGGACCGAAATACTGGATCGGGCCGGGATAGACATAATCGGTTTCCACCGCCCACTGTTCGCGGACCGCGGCAAAGGCGGCAAAGGGCTTGCCGTCGAGTTCCACCAGAGCCTTGCGGATTACCGGTTTGTCCGCGCCGTGACGGTGTTCCATGTTCATCATCATGGTGATCGGAATACCGCCGACGATCCAGTTATCGGCCCCGCGGGTGTTGTTGCGAACGCTGGCCATGTAACCGGTACGGCCGGCACCGATCAGCGCGGCGGCGGTATAGCCCAGGCTGTAGCAGTAGTCGGCATCGAAGTTCGACGGCGCGGCGCAACGGCCTTCATAACCGAAGAAGTGGGTCTGGGTATTGAATTTGCCGTTGTACTTGCCTTCGGCGGCCATTTCTTTGAGGCGCGCGCCGACCATCTGGGCGAGCATTTTTTCGGTTTCGATCAGCGAGACCTGCACATTGCCGTGGGGGTCACGATCGTTGCAAAGCTGCGCCTGGATACCGGCGGGCAGCGAGGTGAAAACGGCGGCACCGGCTTCCGAAAGACGGGCGGCCACAAAATTGACTTTGGCTTCGGCATCGGCCAGCTGGGCAAAGGCATCAGCATTGGCGGCCAGCAGGTCGTTCAGTTCGGCGATCAGTTTTTTGACTTCCGGCACGAATTCGATCAGACCTTCCGGGATCAGAGCCACCCCGAAGTTGCATTTTTTGGCGGCGCGGGCAGCCACGATACCGGCCAGATAGTCAACGATTTCCTTGAGCGTCATGCCTTTTTCGGCGACTTCTTCGGAGATGATCGCGGCGTTGGGATGGGTCTGCAGCGCGCACTCCAGCGCGATGTGGGAAGCCGAGCGGCCCATCAGTTTAATAAAATGCCAGTATTTCTTGGCGGAATTGGCATCGCGTCCGATGTTGCCGATCAGTTCGCTGTAAACCCGGCAGGCGGTATCGAAACCGAAAGAGGTTTCGATCCATTCATTTTTCAGGTCGCCGTCGATGGTCTTGGGGCAGCCGATGACCTGGATGCCGCAGTTGTTTTTCTTATAATATTCAGCGAGCAAACAGGCGTTGGTGTTGGAGTCGTCGCCGCCGATGATGACCAGCGCGTTGATGTTGAGTTCGCGGCAGTTCTTCAGCGCGGTCTCGAACTGTTCTTCCGTTTCCAGTTTGGTACGGCCGGAACCGATCATGTCGAAGCCGCCGGTGTTGCGGTAGGCGTCGATGGTGTCGGCGGTGAGTTCCTGATATTCATTTTTCACCAGCCCGTCCGGACCTTTGAGGAAGCCGAAGAGGCGGCTTTCCGGATTCAGCGATTTGATCCCGTCGAAGAGACCGGCGATCACGTTGTGGCCGCCGGGGGCCTGGCCGCCGGAAAGGATCACGCCGACATTGACAGCGGGCCGGGATTCACCCGCGGCCGGTTCAAAAGTCAGCACCGGGCTGCCGAAAGTGGCAGCAAAAAGGTTCCGGATCTTTTCGACATCGGCCACCGCTGTGGTCGGAGCACCTTCCACGACTTTGACCGCGGCACCGTTGCGCAGCGCAACGGGCAGTTTCGGGGCGTAGGAAGCACGGGCTTTCTGCAAAGCGGAAATCATGTTTATTCTCTCCTTGTATTTGATGTTGTGACATGACCAAACAGAGTATGACAGTAATTTACCACAAAAACCCGTTTTTCGCAACTTGTTTTTTCAAATACCGGTACTATATTTTAACGAAAAGAAAACAAAAACACCGTTTTATCAGGAGATCGAACCATGAAAACTCTTATTCTGCTTGCTGTTTCCCTGCTGACTGCCTGCTGTGTTTCCGCCGGGACCATCCGTTTCCGCGGCGGCGATGTGCTGGCGGCGGAACTCGGCCGGACCGCCCCGACCATCCTCAACGGCGACAAAATCGCCGCTTTGCAGAACACCTCCGGTAAATATTTTGCCCGGGTGGCCGTGCGGCTCACCCCCGGACGCAAACTTTCCACCGAAGATTTCTCGCTGTATTGCTTCGGCACCAAATACCGCTGCCTGGCCGTCAGCACCAACGGGGCGGAATTCGATGCCTCCCAGTGGTTGATCGCGCCGGAAAACAACGCGGTCTGCTATCTGCTTTTTGTGTTGGACGGCACTCTGATCGCGGCAGAAGGCGTTACCCGGATCGACCTCAAATGCAATGCGCCCGGCGCGTATCCGGATGCCACGCTGCCCTTTGTCAACCGCGGTAGCGAAGCCTTGAGCAGCAGCGTTTCCGGCGACGGCATCCTTTGATTTGAGGCTTCAGATTGGGTTTTCTGCCGACCAACCGGGAAGAGATGCTCGCCCGCGGGTACGACGAGCTGGACATTCTCCTTGTTACCGGTGATTTTTATGTGGATCATCCGTCCTACGGCATTTCTCTGATCGGGCATCTGCTCGAAGCGGAAGGCTGGCGGGTCGGCTTGATTTTTCAGCCGGACTGGAAAAATCCGGAATCCCTCCGGAGCATGGGCCGTCCCCGTCTGGGGGTCGGCGTGACTGCCGGGAACATGGATTCCATGGTCAATCTTTATACCGCCGGCCGCCGGCTGCGCCGGGATGATGCCTACAGCGAAAACGGGGAACCCGGCAAACGCCCGCCCCACGCGACCACGGTTTATGCCCAGTTGGCCAGGCAGGCATTCCCCAAGATCCCGGTCGTCATCGGCGGTCTTGAAGCCAGTTTGCGCCGGGTGGTGCATTACGATTACTGGCAGGACAAACTGCGTCCCTCGGTGCTGCTTGATTCCAAAGCCGATATCCTCTGTTACGGGATGGGCGAAAAACCGATGCCGGAGATCTTTCACCGGATCGAACGCGGCGAACCGCTGGCCGGTATCCGCGGTACGGCCGTTTTGCTGGGCAAACAGGCCAGCGAAGCATGGCGGGCCACCGGACGGGGTGTTGCCCTGCCCTCCTATGAAGAACATTTGCAGGATCGTCACGCCCTGATGCGGGCCACCCGGATCATGGAGGCGGAGATGAATCCTTTTGAAGGCCAGCCGCTGACCCAGATGCACGGTGAACGGATGCTGGTGGTGGAACCGCCGCCGGAGCCGTTGACCCCGGAGGAACTGGACCGGGTCTACGCTTTTGATTATGCCCGGCTGCCCCATCCGTCGTGTCAGGGGCGGATCCCGGCCTACGAAACCATTAAAGATTCGGTATCTGCGGTGCGCGGCTGCCCCGGCGGCTGTGCCTTCTGCGGGCTGGTCGCCCATCAGGGACGGCAGGTGATGAGCCGGAGTCCGGAGTCGATCCTGTCGGAGATCCGGGCAATGACCCGCACCCCGTGGTTCCGCGGCACCATCAGCGATATCGGCGGAGCCGCC
>JAFQLP010000047.1 GCA_017414565.1 Lentisphaeria bacterium
AACATGGCTGAACAGAATGGTATTGGGGGAGGGCTGTGGTGTTTGTCGCGGCTCTTCGGGCAGTTCCGGCGGACGGTGAATTTTGAAGCCCTGCTGACAGAAGAGGTTTTACAGGCGTATGCTGCTGATGAGGTTGAAACACTGGTAAAGTTGGCGTCGGGCCAGGATCTGCGTCCGGAACGGACCGGTGATCTCGGCGAGATCGCCAAAAGTTATCATGGTCCGGCTCTGGTCAAATTGACCGGCGGCGACTGGATCCTGATTCTGAACACGCGTCAGATTTCGTCGGAAGAACGGTGTGTGATCCTCGATCCCTCCAGTCCCGGCGGCCGCAAAGGCTTGATGGTGCCGTGTTCGGAGGTATTGAGCAAGGCCGGCGGACAGGCGGTGATTTTCCGCAATCTGCAGGAAGTGGATGCGTGTCAGCAGAGCGCGTTGTTTTCGTTGTGTTCGATCGCGCGTCATCACAATGTATCGATGGACATCCGGCGGGTGATGCACGATTACGCGATCGATGCCGAGGAACCGCGCGAAGCCCTGCTGCTGGAGATCGCGCGCGAACACGAATTCAAAGTCCGCCGCGTCAAATACGGCTGGGAGAAGTTGATTTCGCTCCGCAATGCGTATCCGGCGATGGTGCGGAAGCAGAACGGCAAGTACGCGGTGCTTTGCGGTGTGCGTAAAAACGAGGACAAAGAAGAGGCGGTTCTGCTCGATCCGGAACACGAGGGTGCGCAGAACAAATTTGTGTTTCTGGAACGGTCGGCGTATGAATCGGAATATTCGCCGAACCTGATCCTGCTGAAGAAGATCTACCGTCTGGCGGATGAGGACCGTCCGTTCAGTCTGGCGTGGTTTATTCCGGAATTCATGAAACTGAAAGGGATTTTCGGTCAGATCGCGCTGGCGGTGGCATTGATCACGCTGTTGTCGCTGGTGGTGCCGCTCTTTTTCCAGATCGTGGTTGACAAAGTTCTGGTGAACCGGGCCTACACCACGCTGAACATTCTGGCGTTGGGGATCGTGGTGGCGATCCTGTTCAACGGATTTCTGGATTATGTGCGGAGTTATTTTCTGCTGTTTGCCACCAACAAGATCGATATTTCGACGGCGACCAAGACGTTCCGTCATCTGATGCGTCTGCCGATTGAATTTTTTGAACGCGTGCCGTCCGGCGTGCTGCTCAAGCACATGCAGCAGACGGAAAAGATCCGCGGGTTCCTTTCGGGGAATTTGTTTTTCACGATCCTGGATGTGATTTCGCTGTTCATCTTCATTCCGTTTCTGATGCTGTACAGCGTGGAACTCACGCTGGTGGTGATCGGTTATTCGGTGCTGATGGCCTGCGTGATCGCCTGTCTGATCAAGCCGTTCCAGCGTCGTTTGAACGAGTTGTATCAGGCGGAGGGGAAACGCCAGAGTATGCTGGTGGAATCGATCCACGGTGTCCGCACGGTGAAGTCGCTTTCGCTGGAACCGGTGCAGGAAAAATATTGGGATGATTCGACGGCGTATGCGATCAAATCGTACTTCAAAGTCGGCAAGATCTCGATGACGGCCCGGAGCATCAGCCATGTGCTGGAACTGCTGATGTCGATCACGGTGATCTGGCTGGGGGCGCATCTGGTGTTCAATTACCAGATCACGATCGGTGCGTTGATCGCGTTCCAGATGCTGGCGGGCCGCGTGACCGGGCCGCTGGTCAAAATGGTCGGTTTGATCCACGAATACCAGCAGATCGCGTTGTCGGTCCGGATGCTCGGTGTGGTGATGAACACGCCGAAGGAACCGGAGGGCGGCGGGATGCGTAATCCGTTGCGCGGGAATGTGTCGTTTGAAAATGTCACCTTCCAGTACCGTCCGGATCTTCCGGCGGTGATCAAAAATGTGTCGTTCGATGTGGCGCAGGGCGGTACGCTCGGTATCGTGGGGCGTTCCGGTTCCGGCAAGACCACGCTGACGAAACTGCTGCAGGGGTTGTACAACGTCCAGCAGGGTCTGGTGAAGATCGACGGCGTGGATATCCGCGAAATCGACAAATCGCATCTCCGCGGGAGCATCGGTGTGGTGTTGCAGGAAAATTATTTTTTCAGCGGAACCGTGCGTGAAAACATCGGGATGACCCGTCGCAGTGCTTCGCTGGAAGAGATCATTTATGCGGCGAAACTGGCCGGTGCGGATGAATTCATCCAGAAACTGCCGCGCGGTTACGATACGGTGCTGGAAGAAAATGCGTCGAATCTTTCGGGTGGACAGAAACAGCGTCTGGCGATCGCGCGGGCCTTGCTTTCGAATCCTCCGATTCTGATTTTCGACGAAGCGACCAGCGCGCTTGACCCGGAAAGCGAACATGTGATCCAGACCAACCTGAAAGCGATCGCCAAAGGTCGCACGGTGCTGATCATTTCGCACCGGTTGAGTATTGTGAGCAACGCGGACAGCATTCTGGTGGTCGATGCGGGCGAAAAGGTCGATTTCGGCAGCCACCGGGAATTGTTGAGCCGGCCGGGCATTTATCAGGAATTTTGGAACCAGCAAATGGGTAAAGGATACGAGCGATGAAAAAAGAGCCGATTCCGGATGCAATTGTCATCAGAAATGAGCGTTTGCCGCTGTGGGCGCGCTGGAGCATGGGCGGCAGTATGGCGATTTTGGCGGTGTTTGCCACTTTTTGGGCGATTTACGGTAAAATGGACCGGATCGTTACTGCCAATGGCAAATTGACCTCGGAAAGTCCTGCCATTACGTTGAAAGCATTGGATACCTCGGTGATCCTCGATGTGAAGATCAAGGCCGGGGATGTGGTGAAAAAAGATCAGGAACTTTTCACCTTTGATACGACCATTTACAAGGCGGAAATGGAGCGTCTGGCCAAGCAGATCGAAATTCTGGATGCCCGTTACCGGCGGCTGAAAGCGGAATTCGATCAGTCGCCCTACCGGGCGGATCTTTCGGTCGAGCCGCAAATGTGGCAGAATGCGATCTTTCAGCAGCGGCAGAAATATTATCAGGAATATCTGCGGTACTACGATGAAAGCATTGCCCGGCTGAAGTCGCAGTACAAGAGCCGCGAGGATAATTTGCAGACCCAGCGCGGCCAATTGGAGGCGATCAAACGGATCGAAAAGATGTTCCAGGACCTTCAGAAGACCCGTTCTTCGTCCAAATTGGAACTCCTGCAGGTGCAGATCTCGCGGGTGGAGCGCGAATCTTCGGTGGAGGAACAGCAGAACGCTCTGGTGACACTGGAACACCAGATCTACAGCACCGAAGCGCAGAAGCAGTCGTTTATTCAGGAATGGCGCAAGGCGATCTCGGAAGAGATGGTGTCGGTGGAACTGGCTCTGGATGCTGACCGCAAATCCTATGAAAAGAACGAAAACCGGAAAAGCAATCTGGTCATCAAATCCCCGTGCGAGGCGGTGGTGAACGAAATGGCGAATTTTTCCAACGGTTCGGCGGTGCGTGAGGCCGAAGCTCTGGTCACGTTGATCCCGTTGGACAGCCCCATCGAAATGGAAGCGGAATTGGCCCCGGAAGATATCGGCAAGGTCAAGCCCGGCGATAAGGCGCGGGTCAAACTCAATGCTTACCCGTATCAGAAACATGGTACGCTCGAAGGGGTCGTCCGCAATATTTCCGAAGACACGTTGTCGCGTGATATCGGCGGCGGGGTCAAACAGTCTTATTACCGGGCGCGGATCACGGTTTCCGGGAAACTCTCCGGAGTCGGCAAAAATTTCCGCCTGATTCCCGGTATGGATGGCTCGGTCGAGATCAATGCCGGTAAGACTACGCTGATCGAAAAGATTTTTGATCCGATCATCAAAGCACTGGATGAAAGCGGTAAAGAACCGTAATTGCCGGTCAGATGAGGTGGTGTGATTCGTTACGGCAGCCGGCGTGGTCCGGTTGTCGGTGGCGGCTCCGGCGGTACTGGTGTGCTGCGGTGTGGCTGCTGCCGGTGATCGCGTGCGCGGTTGAATTCAAGGTGACGGCGGTTTCTGCCAACATTCCGGAAAGTTTCCCGTTCCCCGACCGCTTCTGCATTTCCCGTGAATGGGGCGGCGAAGAACTGACCGCCGTTGAAGACGGGGTTGCCTTTGCCGATGCCAACAAGGTGTGGCTGGATGACAACAATCACTGCTGGGCGGCAACCGCCTCCAATCTGGCTCAATGGGGCGGTTGGCGCCGGTATCTGTACGAACACGGACATCCGGATATCGGGTTGGATGAAGATTCGCTGATGGCCTATTTCCGCCGTTGCTGGCGCAATATCGCCTATTTCCCTGCGCCGGGATTCGGTTGGCTGATCGGCCGCAATGAAGAGCAGGGCAAGACCCTGCCGGTCGGCGGCGCGATGTTGAAAGACCGGTTGATCGATGGTTGTTACTGTTTTATGATGCTGCCGGAGCAGAATGGCGGCGGCGGGAATTTTTTCCGTATCATGAAGGCATCGTTTCTTTCCGGCTTCGGTCTGGGGATCGCAGTCCGGAATGTCGGAAACAACAATTCCCATGCCTTTACGGCGTGGGGATATGAAGAAGTGCAGGGGAAATTTTTTCTGCTGTGCAGCAATTCCGATGACTGCACCCGCCAGTTTTCCGGATTGACCCGGAGTGAAGTCCCGAAAAATCTTTACCGTCTGCCGGTTTCTGTCGATCCGGCGACCGGCCGTCTGATCACCTGCTGCCGCGGGCATTATGTGACCAGTATGCACGCCATCCGGCAATTCGACCGGTGTATGGTCGGCGAATCGGAGACCATGGCGGATGCCAGAAAAGGGATCGCCGGTCAGGAGCGTTGGGGGCGGCTGGATGCCGATGGAGATAACGATTTCTATGTTTTTGAGCTGCCGCCGGGGCCATCGACACTGGAGGTGGTGATGCCGTTCCGGGCCGGTGACAACAAGGCTCTCCGGCTCCGGCTTTTGGACCAGTCCGGGAAAACGCTTTTTGATCAGACGGTGCCGGGATACCGCTTTGAACTCAATGCCAAAAAAGCGGACCGGTTGTGGCTGGAGGTTTCCGGGAATTTATCGCCGCATTCTTTGCGGGAACCGGCATTCCGCTTTGACAATCTTTATGTGATCCGGCTCCGGACCGGGCAGCAGAAGCCCTGATTCGGGATCATTCGGCGCGGACATCGGCAATATCTGCCGTGTCGCAGAACACCATGGCCAGCCGGTCGAGCCCGATCGCCACGCCGGAACACGCCGGCATACCCTGTTCCAAAGCCGCATAAAAGTCGTCCGGCTCCGGATACGCAAGCATGTTCATCTGCTGCCGGAAAGCGACCGCTTCGGCAAATCTGCGCCGCTGTTCCGCGGCATGGGTCAATTCCCCGTAAGCATTGCCCAGTTCGATGCCGCCGATGTAGATCTCCCAGCGTTCCGCCCGGGTGGGATCATCCGGCCGGAGCCGCGCCAGAGAGGCCCGGTTGGCCGGGTAATCGGCCAGAAATGTGACCCGGCCGCGTCCGAGATTCGGTTCGATCCGTGTTACCATCAATTCATCAAAAAGATCGCTTTGCGTGGCTTCATCGGCGGTGGTATCGGTCCAACGTTGGAAAGCCTCGGTGACGGTGATCCATTCGGGCCCGGCAGCCAGGTCGATCGAATCCCCCTGGAACGGGATGGTCTGACCCAGCCCCAATGCTTGGGCGGCATCGGTGATCAGCGTAAATGTGTAATCCGCCAGTTGCCGGTAATCCCATGCTGCCGCATAAAATTCGAGCATGGTGAATTCGCTCCGGTGCTTCCGGCCGTATTCATCGGCGCGGAAACAGCGGCCGATTTGGTAGATCCGGGAATAGCCGGCAGTGAGCAGGATCTTCATTGCCAGTTCCGGACTGGTGCGGAGAAAACGGTCGCCGGCGGCGATCGCCTCGATGTATTCCTCCGGAGCCGGAGCGGCGATGGCGGTTTCGGTTTCGACCTCCAGGAAACAGCCGCGCTCCAGCGAGTCTCGCAGTGAATGAAAAAGCGCCGCCCGCCGTTCCAGAAACGGACGGCGACGGCGCATTTCCTCCCAATCCATAATCGGGATACCGGGGCGTTACGCTTTGCTGACGCGCTCGGCGTAAAGACCGGTGCGGGTGTCGATCTTGATGATGTCGCCCTGGTTGATGAAGAGCGGGACCTGCACTTCGTAACCATTGTCGATCTTGGCCGGTTTGGTCACATTGGTGGCGGTATCGCCGCGGACGCCCGGTTCGGTTTCGACGATTTCTTTTTCGATGAAGGTGGGCAGGGTGATTTCGATCGGTTCACCGTTGAACATGATGAAAGTGCAGAGGCTTTCCTCCAGCAGGAAATAGATTTTATCGCCCAGTTTTTCCGGAGCCACGGAGACTTCTTCGTAGGTTTCCGGATCGCTGAAGATGTAATGGCTGCCGTCGTTGTAGGAGTAGTAGAGTTCGCGTTCTTCCAGGTCCGGCTTTTCGATCTTATCGGTCGGACGGTAGGTTTTTTCCATACCGCTGCCGGTGATCATGTTCTTGAGGCGGCAACGGTACAGCGCGGTGCCTTTGCCGGGTTTGCAGAAATCAAATTCGGTGATGATCCACGGCTGACCTTCGATTTCGATCTTCAGGCCTTTTTTCAGGTCGGAGGGGTTGTACATATCAAAATTCTCCGTTTTTGTTTGGTTTGGTTTTTGTTCGTATGACAATCCTTTAATATAACACCGGAAAGCTTTTTTTGCAAATGCTTGATGCGGGATTTGCCAAATGCCGACAATGGTATTATATTTCCCCCGGAAGTATGCCCGGATGGCATACAGCAAAGAAAGGTTTGGCCATGGACAACAAAAGCAGACTGAATTACGGGGACAATTACGATTTTGTCATGGAAGATCAGTGGCGGATCTTCCGGATCATGGCAGAATTTGTTGAAAATTTTGAAGACATGAACCGGTTGCGCAATCAGCATCTGGTCAGTATTTTCGGTTCGGCCCGCACCGAGCGCGATTCTCCGGATTTTGTGCAGGCCAGGCGTTTGGGGCAATTGCTGGTGCAGAACGGTTACGGCGTGATCACCGGCGGCGGCGGCGGTATCATGGAGGCCGCCAACGAAGGCGCATTCAAGGAAAAAGGCGTGTCGGTTGGGGTCAATATCGTTCTGCCGCATGAACAGAAGCCGAACCGGTTTCAGAATGTCAGTCTTTCGTGCCGGTATTTTTTTACCCGCAAAGTGACATTTTTGAAGTATTCGCTGGGGGCGTTTTTCTTCCCCGGCGGCTTCGGCACGCTGGATGAATGTTTTGAGACCTTGACCATGGTGCAGACCCGCAAGATCAATCCGATCCCGCTGGTCTTTGTCGGGAGCGAATATTGGAACGGTATTGACAAATGGATCCGCACCGAATTGATCGAGCGCAAATTGATCAGCCCGGAAGACCCGGACCTTTACCGGATCGTGGATACCGCCGAAGAGGCCATGGAGCTGCTGTTGCAGTGCCACCGTTTCGGGGTGCAGGGAACTGTTGCCAAAATGTGAACGGGCTGATCCGGTGATAAAGACAGGCAAAACATTGAGGCTTCTGCTGGCGTGCGGTGCGTTGCTGGCCGGCGGCGGCTGCCGAACAGAGAGCGGAGAAAAAATGAAAGATAACGCGGTAACGGCCCGGGGACGCTGGGAAACATTGCTCGGAAAACCGGAAAATTATTCCTTTGAACCCGGATCGGTGTTGGTCCGGCAGTACCGGTTCGACGATTTTGATGCCGAAGTTTACTGGCAGAACAACGGCCCCGGTACACGCCAGCAGTTGGTAAAGGTTTTTCCGAAAACGATGAACGGCAAAGTCCCGGCGGTGGCGGTTCCGTTTTATTTTCCGGAAGGTATGATCGGTTTTGAACTGGACAGCGGAAAGGTCTTTACGCGCTACAGCAAGATCCGTTTCATGGTCGATCTGGCCCGGCGCGGGATCGCTTCGGCATCGGCGGAGTCCTACCATCTGACCTATATCCGGAGCGATCTCGACCGGTTGGATTTTGCCCGGTGGAGCGTTGCCGGGGGCGCGTTGACCCGGGAGCATCCGGCGTGGACCGGCATCGGCAAACTGGTGGCGGATACCCGTCTGGTGATCGATGCGCTGGCCGCTGACGACCGGGTGGATGCCGACCGGCTCGGTATTGCCGGGCATTCGCTCGGCGGTAAAATGGCATTTTATACCGGGATGCTCGACGATCGCATCAAGGTGGTCATGGCCAGCGATTTCGGGATCATCTGGGAGCAGACGAACTGGCAGGATATCTGGTACTGGGGGCGCAAATTGGCTGACCTCAAAGCGCAGGGGGTGGATCACCGTTTGCTGTTGCAGGCGGGCGGCGGCAAACCGTTTTTCCTGATCGCCGGGCAGTATGACGATGCTGCCAGCGTGGATTTTGTTCGTCAGTCCGGGGTTTACGATGATGCGCCGGAGCATTTTCAGGTATTCCACCACGGGACCGGGCACAATCCGACACCGGAGTCGCTGACGGCCGCGTATGATTTTATGGAACGCGTGTTGAAGCAGTGACCGATGGCGTACCGGCAAAATGGTAAGGGGATCATGCCGGCGGCAGCCGTCCTGCTGTTGACGGTGCTCTTTTTTCTGCCGGGCCTGTCGTACGATTTCCTGTTGTGGGACGACAGTCTGTTTGTCGTTGACAATCCCCGGATCGGGCTGACATGGGAGAACATCCGCTGGTACGCCACCGAACCGTTTTTTGACCTTTACACGCCGCTGCCGCTGTATTCGCTGATGCTGGACCGGGCCGTTTTCGGGTTGGATCCGGTGATGTTTCACTGGCACAATCTGCTGCTTCATCTGGCGGGCGCGTGCTTTTTCGGTCTGATGCTCCGGCGGATCGGGGCGCGGGATGCCGTTGCGTGGGGCGCGGCTCTGCTCTGGGCGATCCAGCCCCAGAAGATCGAATCGGTGCTCTGGATCAGTGAACGCAAAGATGTGTTGTGCGGCTCGCTGGTGTTTGCTTCGCTTTATGCCATGACCCGGGCCATGGCGCGGAACCGTCCCCCGTGGCTGGCCGGCGTGCTGGCGGCACTGGCCATGTGGGCCAAACCGGCGGCTCTGCCCATTGGCGGCGTTATGATCGTCTGGTACTGGTGCCGGTACCGGCGGCGGCCTGACCGGATGAAGCGGATGCGGCAGTTGACCGGCCCGCTGCTGCTGTTTGCGGCGGCGGCGGCCTGGTCGGCCTGGGTGACGGCCAAAACCAATCCCGGGGTGCCGGAGACCGATTGGGCGATCCCGGTCGGCAATCTTTTCCGGTATCCGCTGACGGTGCTGCTGCCGCTGGGGCTGAATCCGGTTTATCCGGCCTTTTCCGGCGGTTGGGCCGCGGCATTGCCGTATATCGGCGGCGGGGTGGTCATTGCTCTGCTGTTTGTGATGGCGGCCCGCAAATGCCGCTGGGAGATCACGCCGGTCGTCGCTTTTCTGCTGATCGTGGCGGGGACAACGGTGCCGGTACTGGGATTGCTCCGTTATACCACATACACCTTTTGTGACCGCTACAATTATCTGGTGTCGGCGGCCGTGCTGGCGGCGGCGGCGATGCTGGCAGAGTCGGCATTGCGGCAGGGGATGCCGCGGCGGATCGTGGCCGGATGCGGTATCGGGATGGCGTTTTTCTTCTGGTTCACCGGGTGGTGTTACATGCCGTACTGGAAAAACGATGATTCGCTGTTCGGCTATGCGTTGAGCCGGCCCGGCGCACCCAATTTGAAGGCGGTCGAATTCTATCTGGCCGCGGTTCGTCCGGAAAATGAAGAAGCCTGTTATACGGTGCTGGCGGAAACCGTCGGACGCTACCGGGAGGAATATATCCGGTTGGAGGGAGAACGCCCGGTGATCCATTTTGAGGCGTTTCTGGCCGGACATCTGGCCTGGTTGCGGCAGGATTTCGCCGGGTGTCAGGCGCATTACCGGCGCATCGCGGCGGCGGGCGGCCGGGATTGTCTGTTTGTTGACCGGGCGGCACCGGTTTTCTGTCACGATCTCGGTATGATCTCGCTGGCCGAAAAACGGTACGGGGATGCTCTGAAGATGTTCCGGGCGGAATTACAGTGGTATCAGCCGGATTCCGTGGAATACCGGGAAACCGCCGCGCTGATCACCGGGGTGGAACAGGTCGCCGCTCAAAGGTAGGCGAACACGCGGTCCAGATCACCGGCTCCGATAACGGCAGTCACCTGCGGCCGGGCCGGTTCCGCCAGCAGTTCTCCGGCGATCGATTCCCACGATCCGGAAACCGCTCTGGCTTTTTCACCGGTACGGCGGGCCAGTTCCCGGTGATCGACCGGCCCGCCTTCGCTCCAGGCGGCGAAAACCGGGGCGATCAGGACCGAATCGGCCTGTCGCAGAATGACGGCAAATTCATCCAGATATTGGGCCAGCCGGGCGTGACGGTGCGGTTGAAACAGCACCCGCAGATGGTAATGGGGATAACGTTCCCGCAGAAACGCCAGCGAAGCGGCCAATTCCACCGGATGATGGGCGTAATCTTCGATCAGAACCATGTCGCCGTCGTTGCGGCGGACCGTCATCCGGCGATCCACGCCAGGAAAGGTTGACAGTGCCGCCAGTGCCTTCTCCTCCGGTATGCCGATTTGTATGGCGGCACGCAGGGCAAACGCGGCGTTGATCCGGAGGAATCCCCCCAGTTCCGGCACGCTGCCATCGGGCAGGGGCGACGGTTCCGATGCCGCCGGATGACCGGTCAGCAGACCGGCCGGAATGTGGCCGGGCGAATAAAGCAGGGTGGCTGATTGCTGGGCGAAACGCCGGAAATTGGCCAGCAGACAGTCGGTCCCGCCCACACTCCAGGCGTGATCGTCATCGATATTGAGGACCATTCCGATCGCCGGATGCAGCAGGGTATGGGTGGTATCGCTTTCATCGGCTTCGGTGATGAACCAGCGGTCGCGCCCGGCATGGCCACTGGGCAGGCCGGGGACACTGCCGCCGATCAGAAAGCCCGGGTCCATGCCGCACCGGAGCAGGACATGGACAAGCATGGCCGTGGTGGTGGTTTTGCCGTGCGAAGACGATATCGCCACCGTTTGACGGTCACGGCAGATCTCGGCCAGAAATTCCCCGCGCCGCAACTGCGGCAGTCCGCGGCGGGCGGCTTCGGCCCGTTCCGGATTGTCAGCGGGGACCGCCGATGAATAGATCAGCAGTTCCGCATCGGCAGGCAGAGATCCGGCATGGTGCCCGGTCGTGATGACGGCACCGGCCGCGGCCAGTTCGGCACATTTGCTGTTGCGGATCTGATCGCTGCCCGTCACACGGCAGCCCGATTCCAGCGCGATCTGCGCCAGAGGAGCCATGCCGGCACCGCCAATTCCGACAAAATGTAAATTCCGGTATTTCATTTGCAAAAAAATAACCCGGACCGCCGAAAGACGATCCGGGAAATTGCTTCGTCTTCAGAACGGGCCACCCGGACGGGGACCCGTTCATTCAACAAAGACCGATCAGCCGAGGCGCGCTTCCAGCGCATCCAGCTGCGCGAGGAGTTCCTTGGGCAGATGATCGCCGAACTTCGGATAATGTTCGGAACGGATGCCGGCCAGTTCCTTCTTCCAGCCTTCGATATCGATGGAAAGGAGTTCCTTCATATCGTCGGCGGTGACGGAATCTTCCAGACCGGTGCGGTCGATCGCATCCACGGTCGGCAGGAAGCCGATCTGGGTTTCTTCGGCCTGGCCTTCGCCGTCGCAGCGTTCAAAGATCCATTTGAGGACGCGGCTGTTGTCGCCGAAGCCCGGCCACAGCCAGCGGCCATCGGCGGTCTTGCGGAACCAGTTGACGAAGAAGATCTTCGGCAGCTTGGCACCTTCGTGTTTGCCGATTTCCAGCCAGTGCTGGAAGTAGTCACCCATGTTGTAGCCGCAGAAGGGCAGCATGGCGAACGGGTCGCGGCGGACCTGACCGATCTGGTCGGAGATGACCGCAGCCGTGACTTCGGAACCGACGATGGAACCCATGAAGACACCGTGTTCCCAGTTCAGGGACTGGTTGACCAGCGGAATGGTGCTGGGACGACGGCCGCCGAAGAGGATGGCGTCGATCGGAACACCGGCCGGGTCCTGCCATTCGGGCGCGATGGCCGGGCAGTTGGAGGCGCAGGCGGTGAAACGGGCGTTCGGATGGGCCGCTTTTTCGGTCGCCGTGGCGGCATCCCATTCGTTGCCCTTCCAGTCGATGAGTTTGCCGGGGGCATCGTAGCCGATGCCTTCCCACCAGACATCACCGTCTTCGGTCAGCGCGACGTTGGTGAAGATGGTGTCCTTGGAGGCGGAGATCATGGCATTCTTGTTGGACTGCATGCTGGTGCCGGGCGCAACGCCGAAGAAACCGGCTTCCGGGTTGATGGCGTAGAGACGGCCGTCTTTGCCGAACTTCATCCAGGCGATATCGTCGCCGATGGTTTCGACCTTCCAGTCCTTGATGGTCGGGATCAGCATGGCCAGGTTGGTCTTGCCGCAAGCCGACGGGAAAGCACCGCAGACATACTTGACTTTGCCTTCGGGGCTGGTGAGTTTGAGGATCAGCATGTGTTCCGCCAGCCAGCCTTCATCGCGGGCCTGGACGGTGGCGATACGGAGAGCCAGGCATTTTTTGCCGAGCAGAGCGTTGCCGCCGTAACCGGAACCGAACGACCAGATTTCGCGGGTTTCCGGGAACTGGGCGATGTATTTCTTTTCCATCGGGGCGCACGGCCAGATGCCGTTGTCGCTTTCGCCGGGAGCCAGCTGTTTGCCAACGGAGTGGATGCAGGGGATGAATTCGCCGTCGGTGCCGAGGACTTCGAGGACCTTCGGGCTGACGCGGGTCATCACTTCCATATTGATGACAACGTACGGGGAGTCGGTCAGTTCAACGCCGATCTTGGCGATGTCGGAGCCGACCGGGCCCATGGAGAAGGGGATCACATACATGATGCGGCCCTGCATACAGCCGTCATAAAGGCCGCGCATGGTCTGCTTGAGTTCGACCGGGTCGATCCAGTTGTTGGTGGGACCGGCGGCTTCTTTGGTGGCACTGGCAATGTAGGTGCGGCCTTCAACGCGAGCAACGTCGGAGGGATCGGAACGGAACAGCAGGCTGTTCGGTTTCTTTTCCGGGTTCAGACGGATGGCGAGGCCGGATTCGACCATTTCGTCGCAGAGACGGTCATATTCGGCTTTAGAGCCGTCGCACCAGTAGATGCCTTCCGGCTTGCAGAGTTCGGCCCATTCCTGGACCCACTGGACCAGCTTTTCGTGCTTGGTCGGAACCGCATTCAGAGTCTTGATCATTGCGTTCTCCTGTGGTTATGTGTGGTTCAGTTTTTAAACATGGTTGAATTTCTCGTCCTTGTCGGCTGATAATATACACCCGGTTCCGGCCGGTTTCAATCTCCGGAAGCGGCTTTTTTGCGGCAAAAAAAAGCCTTTGTTTGCATTTCTCCGGAAGACGGGGTATCTTATTTCTTTACAGATTTTTCAGTCCGCCGTCCGGACTGTTGTATTGTTTGCGGTATTTCCAAAAATCCGGAGGAGATGTTATGAATGTATATGAGGAGTTGCTGGCG
>JAFQLP010000005.1 GCA_017414565.1 Lentisphaeria bacterium
AATTTCCATAAAAATTTTACCATAAAAGAAACAAAGGAGATTCCCCCATGTCTGTTTTCCGTCCGGTATTGATGATCCTCGCTCTGGTCTTTACCGCTCTGACCGCCGCATCGTACGAAGTTGTCCTGCTGGGCGACCTGCACTACGACCGCGCCGATGTCCACCCGGCAGACCTGAAGGGCCATCCGCAGAAGGAACTCGCCCGCAACCTGAAATTCTGGCAGGACCGGGCTCCGAAACTGCTTGATGCCGCGGCCGCCAAAGTCAATCCGGCAACGGCTTTTGCGGTCCAGGTCGGTGATATTTCCCAGGGCGACACCTCCACGCAGGAGGGGCAGGAACTGCTGTTTACGGACATCATGGACAAACTCGGTGTCCGCTTCAAGCAGACCCCGCTGTATGTTGTCAAGGGGAACCACGACCACCGCTGCCCGGGCAATGGTGCGGCTTTTGAAAAATGCATCCTGCCGCGCATCAAAAACGACCGGCTCATCACCGGCCCCAACGCCAACTACGCGTTGGTCCACGAAGGCGACCTGTATGTTTTCTGCGACAGCGAAAAACCCGATCTTGCCTGGATGAAGCAGGTCTTTGCCGCCAATCCGCAGAGCCGTCACACCTTTATCATCACCCATCTGCCGGTGATCCCGCTGCCCAACAACTCCCCCTGGTGGCTGTTGTTCCGCATCAACAAGGCCATGTATGCCGACCGGATCGAATTCCGCAAGATCCTGACGGAACGCCAGGCAATCGTCATCTGCGCCCATGTTCACCACCCCTCGCGGATCGAATACCAGACCGAAGCCGGCCGGATCTCCCAGATCACAGTCAGCAGCATGGCTCTCAGCCAGACGCTCTCCACCTGGAAACAGACCGGTGACAAATTTGAATCGCCCTCTCTGGCCAAACGCCTGGCCCAAAGTCCGGCTCTGAAGCCCCAGATCGAAGAATACACCAAGTACATGACCAGGAGTGATTTCTTCCAGGGCAGCGGCTTTGCGGTGCTGCGGGTCGAAAACGACAAAGTCTTTATCGACAATTACGCCGCTGCCACTCCCGATGCGCCCAGTGCCACCTGGCAGCTCCGCTGACCGGTATGGACCGTCTGCTGCTCTATGCTCACTACGACCGGGATTCCCGGATCGATGCCCATGTTCTGTTTGCTTTGCAACAGATGCGGCAGCATTGCAGCAGACTGATCTTTATCAGCAATTGCGATGTTCTGCCGGAACCGGATCTGGCCGCGCTGGAGCCTTTGGCGGACCGGATCATCACCCGGCCGAACCGGGGATTCGATTTTGGAGCCTGGCACACTGCCATGGCAATGGAACCGGATCTTTTTGAAACCTGCGACGAACTCTGGCTGGCCAATTCGTCCTGTTTCGGTCCGCTGTTTCCCCTGACGGACCTTTTTGACCGGATGGATGCCTGTGATTGTGATGTCTGGGCTCTGACCGGCCATCCGGCCTGCGGCCGGGTCCCGGCCCATCTTCAGTCCTATTTCACCGTATTCCGGAAACCGGTGCTGAATGACCGCCGGTTCCGGGAATTCTGGCCCCGGGCGGCGCGCCGCATCCGGACATTTGACGATGCTGTGAAACACGGCGAAATGGCTCTCTGCCGCCTGTTGAAAAACAGCCGGTTCAAACTGGCCGTCTTTGCCGATCCGGCCGACCTCCGGACCGAGCGCACCGATGGGCACACGCCCTCCTTTGCCTACAATGCCGCCGATGATCTGATCCGCCGGTTCCGGCTGCCGTTTGTCAAAATCAAAGCATTCGGGCGGGTCCCCTGCTCATCGGTCATCAAAGGCGGCGATATCCTTGCGGCCATCCGGCAATCCGGCAGTGCGTATCCGGAATCCCTGATCACGGATTTTCTGTTCCGGCACGCCCCGCTTTCCTGGAGTTTCCATCTGCCGGGAAATCTGATTACCGATGCGGCAACTCCGCCGGTGAAGGCTTTGCCATCGTGGCGGGTCGCCGGCGATCCGGCCTGTTTCCCCGGTCTTGCCCTGCCGCCGGATGATCCCGCCGCGGAACTGGAATTGCGGTGTTACCCGGTGGACGGCTCCGCCCTGCCGGATGCCATTGCCGACCGCAACGCCCGTTGGCGGCTGGAGGCCCTGACGGCCAATCCGGCCATTATCGACAATATCCGGGCCGCCTTTGCCGCCGATCCCGCGCTGGCACTGGTCATGGCACCGGAGCCGCCGGCGGAACTGCTCTCCGGACGGGCCGCGCGCCGCCGCATCGATTTTACGGCTCTGTCGGCCTTTCACTGCGATGTTCCGCCGGAACCCGGCGCACCGGTCCCGGAACCGCTGGTATGTTTTGTCCGGCCGGCCCTGCTGACCGGCTATCAGCACATTCCCCCGGCATGGCTGCCGTATCTGCTGCAATCCCGCAACTTGCGCTGCCGGGCGGCGTTACCGGCAGCCATGCTTCAGCACGGCTACCGCCGCGCCGCGGATTCCCTGCTTCATCCGGCCCCGCAATTGAGCGATGCCCTGCGGCTGCTCCGGCAGACACTGCCCCGGGCGATCCGTTACCGGCTGATGCGGTTTTGCGGCGGCCGCTGATAAAGTTTGGCTTTGGCCGCTTGACAAATCCCGGGAACTGTGCTATAGTAGTCTTCATTATGACAATGATGCTGGACAACTTTTTGCTTCTTTTGCTTTTGCGGTGATTCCGTCGAGGCAGGATTGTTTGGCATCTGAAGATTCAAAATCGGTTGAGACGGGTGGAACAGAAAAATTGTTCGATCCGTTTTTTTTTGCAGACAATCCGGCTCCGGAGCGAACGAACCAGAAACTGTCCGGCCGCAACAAAAAACAACAGGAGGTGGCTAATATGCCGGTAAACAACGAATTCGGCGCGAAGATCAGAGGGCTTCGCGAAATCCGCAACATCAGCGCAGAAGACTTGAGTCAGCGTTGCGGACTTACGGTCGAAGAAATCGAAACCATCGAAAACGGTACGCTCCTGCCGTCGCTTACTCCGCTTCTGAAGATCTCCCGCGGCCTCGGTGTCCGGCTCGGCACCTTCCTCGACGATTCCGAAACCTGTGCTCCGGTGGTGTCCCGCTCGGCGGAACACTCCCGCACCGTCCGTTTTGCCGGTTCCTGCGACAAAAACGGTCTGGAATTCCAGTCGCTCGCGGCCAACAAAACCGACCGCAATATGGAGCCTTTCATCATCGATGTCCATCCGCCGAAAAATGCGGATTTTGAACTCTCCAGCCATGAAGGCGAAGAATTCATCTATGTTCTCTCCGGCGTGCTGGAGATCATCCACGGCAAACAGACCTACCGTCTGGAAGCCGGTGACAGCATCTACTACGATTCGATCGTTCCCCATCATGTCCACTCGGCCATGGATACCGAAACCAAAATTCTCGCGGTGGTGTACGCCCCCCACTAAAATTGGGATTTTCTGCCAATGAATTGCACAGACAAACTTTTTTCTGAACAGACCATCGGCCAGTTTTTTGCCGATCTGGTCCGGACCCAGCCGGATCATCCGTTCATCATGTACCCCGACCGCGATCTGGTGTGGAGTTATGCGGATTTCGACCGCCGGACCGATGACATGGCCAAGGGGTTGATGGCCATCGGTGTCCGCAAAGGCGATCATGTGGGGGTATGGGCCCGCAATGTGCCGGAGTGGCTGACCTTGATGTTTGCCACCGCCAAGATCGGCGCGGTGCTGGTAACGATCAATACCAATTATAAATCCCACGAACTCGAATACCTGGTCAAGCAGTCGGACATGCACACGCTGGCGATCGTGGACGGCCTGCGCGATGTCAGTTATCCGGATGTGGTCTATGAACTGATCCCGGAACTCCGGGAATGTCCCCGCGGGAATCTGGTCAGCAAACGCTTCCCCCGGCTGCGGAATGTGATCTATCTCGGTCAGGAGAAAATGCGCGGCATGTACACCAGCATGGAACTTTTCCAGCTCGGGGCCTGTTGCGATGATGCCATGCTGGCTGCGGCCGAAGCCGATATCAGCAACCGCGATGTCGTCAACATGCAGTACACCTCCGGGACCACCGGGTTCCCCAAGGGGGTCATGCTGACGCACCGCAACATCCTCAACAACGGCTTCTACATCGGGGAACGCCAGCGGATGCAGAAAAACGACCGGGTTTGCCTGCCGGTGCCGCTTTTCCATTGTTTCGGCTGCGTGCTGGGGATCATGGCGATCTTGAGCCACGGGGCAACGGCGGTCATGGTCGAACAATTCGATGCGCTGCTGGTGCTTGCTTCGGTGCAGAAAGCCCGGGCGACCCATCTTTACGGCGTACCGACGATGTACATTGCGGAACTCAACCACCCCATGTTCAAGATGTTCGACTTGAGCAGCCTGCGCGGCGGCATCATCTCCGGCAGCGTCTGCCCCACCGAACTGGTCAAACAGGTGATCCGCGAAATGAATATGGCCGAAATCACCATTCCCTACGGCCTGACCGAAGCCAGCCCGGTCTTTACCATGACCAGCTGGAACGATGAATTTGAACACAAAGTCGCCACGGTCGGCACCGGCCAGCCGCATATCGAGATCAAGGTGATCGATCCTGAAACCGGGGAACCGGTCCCGCCGGATACGCCGGGAGAACTCTGCTGCCGCGGCTACAATGTGATGCTCGGGTACTACAACATGCCCAAGGAAACCGCCGACACCATCGATGCCGACGGCTGGCTGCACTCCGGCGACCTGGGAACCTGCGATCAGGACGGTTATTACCGCATTACCGGACGGCTGAAAGACATGATCATCCGCGGCGGTGAAAACATTTATCCCCGCGAGATCGAGGAATTTCTCCGTTCCTGCCCGGCGGTCAAAGATGTGGAGGTCGTGGGCATCCCGGATGAACGCTACGGCGAAGTGGTCGGGGCATTTCTGATCTATCACGACGGTCAGGAAAAGAGCGAAGAAGACATGCGGGATTTCTGCCGCAACCGGATCGCGTTCTACAAGACGCCGAAATATTTTTTCAGTGTCAAAGAATTTCCACAAACTGCCAGCGGCAAGATCCAGAAATTCAAATTGCGCGAACTGGCCAAAGAACTGCTCGGTATCACCGGGAGCGTCTTCCAGAACGAGACCAAACAGAAATAATTGTATTTTTGCTGTCGGTCAGCCCGCTTTTCCGGTTGCAAAACCGGGAAAGCGGTTTATTTTTTATCCCATGCCGTCACCGGTTGACGGTCGAATGAAACAATAGTTGCAAACCCGATTTTGGTTATGAAACGGATCACCCTGCTGATACCTGCCCGCAACGAAGCGGAAAATTTGGAACGGCTTTATGCCGCGCTCCGGCAGACCGTGGCCGCCATGCCCGGTTACCGCTGGCGGATCCTCTTTGTTGACGACGGCAGCACCGATCACACCCTGACCATTCTGCGGCAGTTCCATGCCCGGGATCACCGGGTGGAATATCTGTCGCTCTCCCGCAATTTCGGCAAAGAAGCGGCCATGCTGGCCGGTTTTGAACATTTTGACGACGATGCCATGGTGCTCCTCGATGCCGACATGCAGGACCCGCCGGAACTGATCCCGGAACTGGTCAAATGGTGGGAACAGGGCTACGACGATGTTTACGCCCGCCGCCGCACCCGGGGCAAAGAAAGCCGGTTGCGGAAATGGTTCTCGCTGACATTCTACCGGCTGCTGCAGGCATCCACCAGTCTGGAACTATTGCCCAATGTCGGTGATTTCCGGCTGCTCGACCGCCGGTGTGTCCGGGCTCTGACCGCCCTGCAGGAACACAACCGCTACACCAAAGGATTCTTCTGCTGGATCGGATTCCGCAAAAAAGAGATCGTCTTCGACCGGGGCGACCGGATCGCCGGCCGCAGTTCCTGGTCGTTGTGGTCGCTTTTCGGATTGGCCCTCAATGGGTTCCTGACCTTCACCACCTTTCCGCTGCGGGTGGCGATCCTGCTGGGACTGGGGGTATCCGGATTTGCGTTCTGCTACGGACTCTGGGTGATTTTCAAAACCATCTGCTGGGGGGAACCGGTGGCGGGATATCCGACGTTACTGGTGGTAACGCTTTTTCTCGGCGGGGTGCAGCTGCTTGCGCTGGGCGTCATCGGGGAATATCTGGGCCGGACTTTTGAAGAAAGCAAACACCGCCCGCATTACCTCATTGCCGAACAAAACGGCAAAAAAATCTGAATTTTGCGCTCATTCCGGCGGCTTTCTTCTTGTTTTTTCGCAGGACTTTGTTACATTATTGGACATAGCATTTGAATCATCAGACCGCCCACAAACCAGAGAAAGGGTATGACTATGATGCGCCCCGCATTGCTGTTGGCACTGACCGCGGCTTACACCACTGTTGCCGCCCCGTTCTGCACCGATTCTTTTGAAACCCCGTCAGCCGATTGGGCCCCCGATGGCCGCTACTGGAGTTATTCCGGCACGGCCGCCAATGGCGGAAAATCGCTGATGCGGGTGCTGTACAAAGGCGGCAAACCGGATGCACCGCCCCTTCTGTTCAGCCGCAAAAATGCCATTGCCCTCCCCCGGCCGGATTTCCACCTGTCCCTGCAGGCCCAGTTGACACCGGCCACCCCGGATGTCAAACTGGAACTGCTGCTGGCCTATCTGGATGCCTACGGCAAAACCTGCGGAACTGCCGCACTGCCCCTCCATACCGAAGGAAGTACATTCTCTGCCAATGCGTTTGCACTCACCGCCCCGGCCGGAGCCAAAGCGGTCATCCCCACATTCCGGATCTCGGGCGGTCACACGGTCACGGCAACCACCTATGTGCGTTTTGACGACCTGATCTTCGGCGACGGCCCGCTCCCGCAGCCGGAAGCCGCCCCCATCCGGCTCACATTGCCGGCGGCACCGGACCGGCTCCACGAAGTCTCCGCGCCGGTCCCCGGCACATTTCCGGTCAAAGGCGGTCAGCAGATCCACCTTTCCTACTGTGCCAAAGGCGGGATCAAAGACACCACCGTCCGTTCCTCGCTGGAAGCGGTCTGGCTCAATGCCGCCGGCAACCCGGTCGGCACATTTGCCACCGATCTTGAATCGCCGGGATTGAATTACCACTACCGCAATGCCGCAATCGCCGATGCCCCGGCCGATGCGGTTGCCGCCCGGCTGACGGTCCGGCTTCGTTCCACCCGGCCGCAAACCGGCGATGTCAGTGCGACTTTCTGTGAATTCGCGGTCCGCCAGTGGCAGGAACTGCTTGCTGAAAAACGCCGGGAACACGCACAATTTCAGGAAAAATCCCACCCGATCGTGCTGGAACCGGAAACCAAAGGGAAATGGACGGGCGGGAATTTGAGCATCGGTAAATTTTACCGTTACAGCCGGGCACCGAAAAAAATGATCCCGGATGCCGGGGCCGGTCTCTTCACCGACGGCACCCGGTTGACCGATGGCGAATACAACGACGGCAAAGACTTCCAGATCAACCGTTGTGTCGCTTTTGATGCCGGGCAGCCGCTTGCCATCACCATTGATCTGGGGGCCCCGCAACTGGTCCAGCAGGTGATCTTTTCGCATTATCTTTCCCACACCGGCAGTCTGATCGCGCCGGACAGCGTCAAAATCAGCATCTGTGCGCCCGATTCAGAGGAATGGACGCTCTGGCAGGACAGACAACTGCCTGCTTATACCAATGCCAGCGGCCATGTCAGCAGCCGCATCATCGGCCCCGGCACCATGGCGAAAAAAATCAAATTTGAATTCCCCGCCATTGCCACGCCCCGGCAGCGGATCTGTTTTGATGAGATCTCGGTCATGGGCCGGATCAAAAACACCTGGAAATATGTCCCGGCCCGCGGGCTGTATCACGGGGCATTCACCCCCTCCTATGCGTTCAAAGAACCGCTCCGGGGCGGCCGCAAAAAACCGATGTCGCTTCAGACCTACGAAAAACTGGTGGGCAAATCCTGCTCCATGGTGCTGTGGTATCAGGGCATGAGCCCGGAACGCCGTTACACCGAACTGGCGGAGCTCCGCAACAACGATCTGGCGGAAAATCATCGCGGTTTCCGTTTCCTCTGTGTCGGCTGGCTGCCGCCGGAAACGACCAAACTCGCCGACATTGCCAACGGGGTTTACGACGAATATTTCGCCCGGTATTTCCGCGACAGCATCGATCCGGCCCTGAATCTGGACAATCAGACCCCGGTCTGGTTCCGTCCGATGAATGAATTCAACACCGACTGGGTCAACTGGGGGCTCGATCCGGTGATGTTCCGCCACGCATGGCGGCGCATTTTCAACATTGCCGAAGCCGTCGGTGCGACAAAACAGCACATTTTCGTCTGGTCGGTCAACCACTTGAGTTACCCCGATACCGATTGGAACAACATGCGCAATTACTACCCCGGCGACCAGTATGTGGACTGGGTCGGTCTTTCCTGTTACTCCGGTTCGCTCAAATATGTGGGAACCGCCAAAGAACAGCTGCCGGCGGCCCGTGCCCGCGAAGTCAACGAATACTATGGACATTACAAGCCGATGATGGTCACCGAGGGCGGCTACGGATCCGGTCAGGACCGGGAGGGCTTTGTCCGTCAGTGGTTTGAATTTGAAGATCTGCTGCCGAACTTCAAAGCCATGATCTGGGAAAATCACAACGACCGCTGTCTGCAGGATGTGCCGACTGCGCTTGAGATCTACCGCAAAGCCGTCCAGTCGCCGTATTGGATCGACAACAACACCATTCAACCCCGCTGATCGAGTATAACCATGAAATTCACTCTCTTCCGTGAACCCGTTTTGACCCCGGATCAGGTCAATGCGGAAAATCAGGTCACTGACAAAAAGATCCTGTCCCGCGACCGCCTCAAATTCGGGGTCGGCTGCATCATGTACCAGAACGAGGAATCCGCCCTCATGCCGATCCACACGCTGTTGGTCAAACTGCTCGGCGGCACCGAGATCCACCTCGGTATCATCGGGGCGGCCTCCAGTGTCGGATCATTTGTTCAGTGGATCGGCAGTCTGCTGCTGCGCTGGACCGGCTCCAACAAACGGGCGATGAATATTGCGCTCAGCGGGGGGATCGTGTTCGGTCTGTTCATGGCGATCTCGCTGGCCATGGCCGGATTCCGCAGTGCCTGGATGCCGCTTGCCCTGATCATCTACCTGATCGGGGCGGTCTGTCTGGCCGGTGCCAGCGGGGTCCAGAACAACATTGAATGCAGCTGGATCGGTGACCTGGTCCCCAAAAATCATCTGGGCTGGTTCACCAGTGCCAAATGGATGATCGGCTCGCTGGGGGCCTTGCTCTTTTTGTGGCTTTTCGGTCAGATCGCCAAACAGTATCCCACGCCGCTGGCGTTTGCCTGGGTACTGCTTTTCATCGCATTCTCCCATTTGCTGGCGATCATCCTGATGTCCACCGTCACCGACCGCAAACCGCAGACACTCAATCTGATCTCAACGTCCGGGGAACAACTGAATTATGCCAGTATGCCGCTCTGGTGCTACATCTGGTTCTATGTTGCCTGGGCGGGCGGTCGGGCGGCATTGGCGGCATTCACGGCGGCCTATCTGCTTGATTCCGGCTACAAAATGGACGTCATTGCCATGCTGTGGATGATCCAGCCGGTCATCAATCTGATCATGCTGGCCCTGCTCGGCAAAATCTCCGACCGCAGCGGAGCCCGGCTGCCGCTGCTGCTGATTTCCGGCACGCTGGGGGCCTGTATGCTGCTCTGGAGTGCCTCGGCCTGGTTCGGGCTGACCGCTATCGTCATCTACCAGATCCTCAACGGCATGGCGGGCAACACCCATTCCATGCTCGCCATCAATTACGGGCTGGAGATCTTCCCGGCCAAAGGGCGGGCCTCCTACATTGCCTTTGCGCGCATCCTGATCGGCATTACCGCGATCGTGGCGGCACTGGCTGCCGGTGTGATCATGCACGCCACCCGCAGCATCCACTTTACCCTGGCGGGGGCGCAACTCAACAATTACCACATTTTCTTTGCCGGTTGTTCGCTGGTAACGATCAGTTGTATTCTGCCGCTGCTGTTGGCCGGCAACCGCAAAGTCATGCCCCGCAATCAGCAATAACAACAATCTTCTCTCCGGGAACGACATGAAAAAATCACTCATCCTGTCGGGGCTTCTGGCCTCGGCCGTCATGCTGGAAGCGGCACCGCTGAATCCGGCCATCGTCAAAAAAGAGGTGAAGATCGTCCGCCGTCCGGTCACGGTCAGTGTGATCGGTTCGGAACTTCTGCCCTACCCGGCTGACGGCGCAGTTTCGGCAGATGCCATGATCCGCCACCTGTCTTCGTGGATCGACCGGGAATTGTACCGCAAACCCGATTTGATCGTACTGCCGGAACTCTGCGACATGTGGCAGGGGATGCCCGCGGAACGCAAACACGAATGGATCGCGGAACGCGGCGACAAAATCCTGAAGGTCATGCAGGAATACGCCCGGAAACACAAAACTTACATCATCTATCCGGCCTACCGGGAACTGGGGGACCGCCGTTACACCAACGCCGCGTTTCTGATCGACCGCGAAGGCGATGTGATCGCGATCTACGACAAAGTCTATCCCACGGTCGGCGATATCGCATTCGGCACGGTCCCCGGCCGGGAACCGGTCGTGGCGGTCACGGATTTCGGCACCATCGGCATGGTGATCTGTTTTGACCTGAACTTCTGGGAACTGCTCGACCGTTACGCGGCGTTGCGCCCGGATATCATGGCCTTCAGCAGTTATTACCACGGTGACTTCATGCTTCAGGCATGGGCCTACAAATGCCGGGCGCACCTGATCGCGGCAACGATCAACCGGCTGGAAAAAAATGTTCTCACGCCCTGCGGCACCTTCCAGCGCAGTGAACGCACCTATTTCAGAACATTCTCGGAAACGATCAACACCAACTGCGCGGTGGTGCATATTGATTTCAACTGGGGCAAAATCCAGGCTGCCTGCAATAAATACGGGCCGGTCATCCGCATCGACACCGCCGGCAGTGTCGGCGCGGTCACGCTTTATTCCAGCGACCCGGCCCTGCCCATCGACGATGTCATCCGGGAATTCGGCATTGAACGGTGGGACGACTACTATCAACGCAGTACCGATGCGGCATCCCGGGCCGCGGCAAAAGCCAAATAATTATGAAAAAATTTCTGTTTTTCATTCTTCTGGCCGGTTTTACCGCCGGAGCCGCCGGAACCGGATTCACGGCCCTGCCGGATTGGCAGCAGGCCTATCAGAAAATGCTGCAGCTTCCGCCGGGCTCCCCGGAGGCCGCCCGTGAAGCCCTGCGGGCGGCAGAGATTTCACTGCTCCAGTTGAAAATTCTGGACCCCACCCTCCGCGCCCTTGATCTGGTACAGGCTCCCAACTCCGGGGCCACCCCGGTCATGCAGAAACGGGCCGCCGAACTCCGGCAGGAAGCCCGTATCCGGCGTTCGCCGCGCGATCTGACAATGCAGCAGAGAAAATTGCTGCCCCACCTTTTGATCCGCCTCCGCAAAGATCGCCCCCGGCTGTTTCTCACGCCCGAAACCCTGCCGCTGTTGCGGGAACGGCTGCAGCAGCCCCGCTGGCAGGCGTGGTGCAAACGCTTTTTCGATGATCCGCTGAAAGCTCTTCCGCCCGATCCGCCGCTGTGGAACGGCACCACCGGCGACGGCCGCCGTCCGGACGGCACCCGGACCAAACTGCCCAAACCGGTCATGTACGGCACGCTGGCGGCCGGCAGTGCCATGCGCTGGCTCACCGACCGGGATCAGGCGGCTTTTGACCGGGCGGTCCAACTGCTGGAAAAATGCGGCGAAGTGGCCGCTATGAGTTTTGATATCGGCGTGATGGCGGGCGACTATTACAACATGGAAATGATCCACGCGCTCACGGCATTTGACTGGCTGGCCGCGGATCTTTCCCCCGCCGACCGGGTACGCCTGATCAAACCGCTGCTCAACTATGTGGTCCGCTGTAAAACCGATTGCAACAAATTCGTATCCGGTGAAAGCCTGCCGCATGAAGGCGGTTTTTACGGTACGCAGATGCTCAAATGGTATGCCGGTATCGCCGCCTGCGACACCGGAGCCGATGATGCCGCAGCGGAAAAAATGCTGGTCGAGGGCTACGAAGAACTCATGGTCATGGTGCAGTGCCGCAATTGGATGTCGGGTTCGGACGGCGGCTTCATCACCCCGGCCAACAATTATCTGATCACGACTTACCCCTGGGCATCGTTCCACTTTATCGCCTCGCTGGAATCGGCCATGAATATCCGGCTCCGCGACCTCCGCCATCTGACCGCCCTCCCCCAATGGATCGCCTGGAGCCGCATCCGCGGCGTCCCCCAGTTGAGTTACGGGCGGATCAACGCCGACTACGATTTCGGGGTTGGCGATACCGGCAACACCAACAAACTCATGCCGGTGATCAACACCAATCTGTACGAATTGACCCATTATATTTCGCACGATCCGGCCGCCGCCAAACTGACGGCTGGCCTGATTGCCGGGGATCCGCTTGATCCGGCCTGGCCGGCCAACTTCCGGCCGTTCGGACCGCTGTTGGCGTTCCGGGCGGTCCCGCTGCCGGAGACCTATCTGGCCTCGCCGCCGGAATTGAACTGCCATGCCCGGTTTTTCCCCCAGCAGGGGATCGCGTTTTTCCGTTCCGGTTCGGCTCCGGGGGCGACCCACGCCTGCTTTGTCACCAACAAAAATTACGCGGGCCACCGGCATTACGATGCCAACAGTTTCATGATCCACAAATACGATTTTCTGGCACTGGATACCGGGACCCGGCTGGGTTTCAAACATATCGGGAATGAACATCTCGATAATTATTATGCCCAGACCGTGGCGCACAATGCCATCCTGATCCACATGCCGGATGAACCGCTGCCGCCTTACTGGGGCAAACGCAAAGACGAAGGCTGGCGCAGTCACGGCGGCCAGCACCGCACCACCGGCGACCGCTGTATTGCCTTTGAAAGCAATCCGTGGTTCTCCTACATCGCCGGCGATGCCACCGCGGTTTACCACCCGTCCAAATGCCGTCAGGCGATCCGGCAATTTGTTTTCATCCCTCCCTCGCTGTTCGTCATTGCCGACCGGGTCCAATCGACCCGTCCGGCGTATCGGAAGGAATGGCTGATCCATTTTCAGAATGAACCGGCCATGCTGGCGGATCAGACTTTTTCTGCCTCCGATGGCGATGGTGTCCTGTTCTGCCGCACGCTGCTGCCGGAACAGGCAAAACAACAGGTCGTCGGCGGGGATGGCCATGAATTCGAGGCCTCCGGCAAAAACTGGGAACTGCCGGAAGAGACCCGGAAACAATACGCCACCAAACGCAATTATCTGGGGCGTTACCGGGTGGAGGTCGCACCGTCTGCCGATGCCGCCGAAACGCTCTTCCTCCATGTGATCGAGGTCGGCAAAAAAGGCGAACTGACCGCCATGCGCCCGATCCGCCGTGATGGTTTCGGGCTTGCCTTCACCACCGATGCCGGGGATTGGGAGATCCGGTTCGCCGCCACCGGCGCACCGGGCGGCACTGTCCGGCTGGTCAAAGACGGGCGGACCATCCTTTCCCGTCCCCTGACCGACCGGGTGGAACCGAATCCCTCCGGTCAGGCCGCGAAATAGGGAACGGGCCGGTAAAAAAAAGGCTGTTGCTCACCTTTTTTGAGGTTTGGCAACAGCCGCTTTTTTGGGTTTATTCATGGATATCCGGCAGTTTGCTGAAACTTTCTGCCAGTTCCGCATCCGATGGGATGTAATCGTTCATTTCGCCATCATTGAACCGCTTGTACGCCGCCATATCAAAATATCCGGTCCCGGTCAAACCGAATACGATGGTTTTGGCCTCGCCGGTCTCGCGGCATTTCAGAGCCTCGTCGATCGCCACCCGGATGGCGTGACTGCTTTCCGGAGCCGGTAATGTCCCCTCGGTCCGGGCAAACAATTGCGCGGCTTCAAAGACCCGGCTCTGCTCCACCGCTACCGCTTCCATCAGGCCGTCGTGATAAAGCTGCGACAGGATCGAACTCATCCCGTGGTAACGGAGCCCGCCGGCGTGATTCGCCGAAGGGATGAAACCGCTGCCCAGC
This sequence comes from Lentisphaeria bacterium, assembly GCA_017414565.1. Taxonomy (GTDB): domain Bacteria; phylum Verrucomicrobiota; class Lentisphaeria; order Victivallales; family Victivallaceae; genus RGIG1931. The sequence continues at coordinate 14,090 of JAFQLP010000005.1, forward strand.
GTGTACATCTTGGCCAGCGGACAACCCCGCCCGGTGTCGCAGAAATCGTAGGCGTAACGTCCGCGGGTGAAACTCGGACACGAAGCAGGTTCCACCGCAATGAACCGGTAATCCGCTTCGCCCCGGATCTTTTCCCCCATAAACGGCGCGATCAGGCCGCCCAGATTGGATCCGCCGCCGGCACAGCCGATGATGATATCCGGCCGGATATCGTATTTCCGCAACGCCGTTTGCGCCTCCAGCCCGATGATGGTCTGATGCAGCAGCACCTGCGACAGCACCGATCCGAGAACATACCGGTAGCCGGGCAATTCCAATGCTGTTTCCACCGCTTCCGAGATCGCGCACCCCAGACTGCCGGTCGTGCCGGGATGTTCCGCCAGAATACGCCGTCCGGCCGCAGTGGCTTCCGACGGCGACGGCATCACCCCGGCTCCGTATGTCCGCATGACCTCCCGCCGGAACGGTTTTTGCTCATAGGAGCATTTGACCATGAAAACCTTGCAGTCCAGCCCGAAAAAGGCACACGCCATCGACAACGCCGTGCCCCACTGCCCCGCCCCGGTTTCGGTGGTAACGCCTTTCAAACCCTGCTGTTTGGCGTAATACGCCTGGGCGATGGCGGAATTGAGTTTGTGGCTGCCGGAGGTGTTGTTACCTTCAAACTTGTAATAGATCTTGGCCGGTGTTCCCAACGCCTGTTCCAGAAATGTGGCATGGACCAGCGGCGACGGGCGGTACATGCGGTAAAAATCCTGCACGGCTTCGGGGATCGGGATATCGCGGGTGGTATCGTCCAATTCCTGCCGGATCGCTTCGTCACAGAAAACCGGTCGCAAATCATCTTCCGTCACCGGTTTGCCGGTCGCGGGATCCAGCAGGGGTGCCGGTTTGTTGATCATATCGGCGCGCAAATTATACCAGGCGCGGGGACTTTCCGATTCCTCAAGATAGATTTTGTACGGAATGTTGCTGGCTTTACTCATTTTCGACCTCTCTTTCCGGGGATCTTCCCCGCTCTGTTATTGTTCTCCCTGATATGACATAAAAAAACCCGGCACCTTCACGGCCCGGGGTGAAAAAAAGGACGGATTGAAAACTTTTTTCAATCCGTCCCGGCAGATCTTTCAGCAAAAACTACACATGCAACCCGGCCGCGACGGAGCTTCGCCACGACCAGGTAATCGCAAACAAACTGTGATTTCTGCTTTTCATGATACTGAAACTATACTCTGTTCCGGCCATTTTGTCAAACTTTTTCCGGAATTTTTTGAAAAATCAATACGGGGCACTCATCAAATGCGCCTGCGAAATGAACCAGACCCGGCCTTTGGCCAAATCCCCGCCGGAGGAGATCCCCGGGGCATAGGTGGCGATCGTCCGGAACTTGCCCGTCTTCATATTGTATTCCGCGATCGACTTGCGGAACAACACGATCACCCGCTTGCCGTCACACAGCAATGCCCGGGTCCCCTGATGCGCCACGATCGTTTTGCCTTCCGACACGACCTTTTCGACTTTGCGGGTCTTCGGATTCCAGATAAAGATCCGGTCCGTACCGGCCATACCCATGACTTTGCCATCGGGCAGACGGATCAGCTGATAATAGGCCCAGACTTTTTCAAACGGGGCATCGCGCCAAATCACCTTGCGCTTGACGGTGTCAAAAATCACCAGTTCCGCGTTCCCGGCGGCATCACGCCCGCCGGTTCCGGCACCACGGCTGGTACCGATCAGAACTTCCGTTTTCGACAGCGGGACCATACCGGAACCGGAAAAATCTCCCAGCACATCTTCTTTCGGCACTTTATCAAATGCCCTGGTCTTCACATCATAGATCACCAGACCGCCACCGGTCCGGCCGTATCCGGGGGAACCGGTCATCACGATCTGTTTGCCGCCGGGCATCACCTGGACGCAAACCGGGCGGTGCAGATCATTTTCGCCTTCGCCGAGCGTGCGCGGATTGCCGTTGTGATTGACATGCGGCGAAACCTTTTCAAACGGCTTTCTGGTATCCCAATCGAGCAGCAGGCCGTGACCGTAACCGCCGATCAGCAAATGATCGCCGTACCGGCAAAGCGCGTTCCACTGACACCCGGCCGCGCCCTCTTCGGTGAAGCGTTTTTTGCCGATATCGTACACAAAATACCGCATGGGGTGAAAAGAGCCGCCACGCACCGTGCCGTCCGGCATGGCGATAACGGCCGCCAGATAAGCCCCGGCACTGGGGTAATCAATGGCGAATTCCGTGATCGAACCGTCTTTTTCTTTCAGGATGATCTTGCGATCCTGCAAATTCAATTTCTGCAGGGTGCGGCCGCTGGGCAGATCACGATGCACCAGCGATTGCGCCCCGGTGACCGCCGCCTGCGGATACGGGATCTCGGAGGCCGGCCATTCGCTGTTCGCAGCCGGAGTCATGGCACCGTTTTTCATCAACCGGGTAAAGGGTTTGCTGCCGCGGACCCGCCCGGCCACTTTGCCGTCGGCCCGCCGCCGGACTTCGCATGTCGCCGCCGCGACCACGGGATCATCACCGACCGGAAAAAGCTGGCGGAATTCACCGGTCGCAGGGTTGAACGCCTGAATTTCCGCTTCGGTGGAGCCATTGCCGCAATAGATCCAGCCGTCATCATCACACGCCATATAACGGCAGTAAACGGCATAATTGACCTTTTTGGGACTACCGTATTCGCGGATGGTCCGGGTCTTCGGATCAAATGCCGTGATGTTGCCTTTCGGGTAGGAATTGACATACACAACGCCGTTGGCATCTTCACACATCCCCA
>JAFQLP010000048.1 GCA_017414565.1 Lentisphaeria bacterium
AGCCGGACCACCACATTCGGATCGGCCTTGACATATTTCGGCGGCTTGCGGGTGTAACCGTAAGCGAGCGTATCGATCGCCGCTTTCGGGAATTCATCTTTGATGGCCCGGGCCACTTTGTTGACAAAGTGGATCATCGGCCCGGCTTCGCTTTCTTCATAAGCGGCGATAGCGGCGCAGTTTTTGCAGCGGCAATAGTAGTTGTTGTTGTCGCTCTGCGACACACTGACGATCGCATCCGGCACTTCCCGCAGCCGACGCTTCACTTCTTTGATCACGATCTCCAGCACTTCCGGATTGGTCAGGCAGAGCTGGGACTGGTGGGGACGAAGCACCCGTTTGCCATCGACTTCGCCATAATATTCCGGGTGGGTCTTGCCATAGACCTCCAGCGGCACCAGGTCGAGGAAGGTGTGGACAAAGCCCTTGTAAATCACCCGGCCGCCCCATTCCGGGGGGATATTCTGCCCGTTGTCTTTATTGGCAACGGCGAAACGGGTGTTGCGGGCGCAGTAGTAACTGTTGTGACGGTATTCCAGAGCCGGCACATATTCTACATCGATCTCCGGGATCCGGAAACCCTTTTTCTCCGGGATCACGATGCAGTCTTCGGCAAACCAGCGGCAATCCGCATATTTCTGCAAAAAGGTGAAAACCGCGTACAATACCCCGCGCTTGTCACCGGTAAGAACCAGATCCCCGTCTTTGGAGACCATCCGGATGCCGTCAAAACCGAGTTTTTCGTAATCAATCGAGGCGATCTGTTCGCTCTTTTTGCATTTGCCGACATAGATCGCATGACAGGTCTTCTGGTGCGACTCCGGCACGATCGCCAGCGATTCCCCGGTGAGCTGCCCCAGATAAATGGAAAGTTCCAATGCCGCCGTGCGTTCCGGCGCGGTCGCTTCGTCAGGAATGACGATCGAGTAACAACCGGCGGACAACACCGGGTTCCCTTTGCCCTTGCCGGAACAATGCGCGCAGGATGCCACCAGCACGATCAGGCCGGCCAGAGCCATAAACGAAAATACTTTTTTCATGGACGAAATCCCATTCATTTCTGTTATTGCCGCCATTCGGAACCGCCCCGGATCACCCCCGGAGCGGCCGGCCCGCTCCCATCAATACGGAATCCGCCACGGCGGTTTGGGCGCGTCGGGAGCCGGTTTGGGGCCGCGCATATCTTTCAGCCACCAGTCGAGCGTCCGGTCGGCGCGCTCCGCCACGCGGATTTTTTCATAACGGCGGGCAATGGTCTCGAATTCCTGAAGCATCGCACTCCGGACCGGTTCTTCGTCCATGTAGAGGCACAAACGCACATACATGACCGGCAGTTTGGCCCCCTGCACCCGGGCAAGCCGCACCGGATCATCCGCCACCGCCTTTTCCGCTTCGACAAAGAAGTTGAGTGCCCGGTCCATCAGCGCCTTGTCGTCGAAATGCTGTTCCGGGATGCCGTAAATCCGCATATGCACGTTTTTGCGGTTCTTCACATGTTCGGTCATCATGTCGATGTAACCGCGGATATGAGATGCGGCCGCACCGTAGTAGGCATCGGTGAATTCCCGAATCCCCTGCTGCACATCGAAATCCTGATCCCACAGACAATTGAGCGCGAGATAACTGCGGAGATGTTCAAATTCCCCACCGCGGCAGACATTGTTGGCCTGTTCAAAAACGCTGGCCGCATTGTGCTTGATCAGGAATTGGATATCCGGCATCAGGGTGTGGAAATTCGGGAACGGCAACAGGCAATGCTTGAAATTGATAACATAGTTCCAGATATAGAGCCGCTGACAATGATTGCCCCATTCGATCAAGTCCCGGGCAAATTTGGCGTTGGGGCCGGTGTCGCCCTCGAAGGGATGCGAAAAACAGCATTCAATGGAGCAAAGCCGGACCACCACATTCGGATCGGCCTTGACATATTTCGGCGGCTTGCGGGTGTAACCGTAAGCGAGCGTATCGATCGCCGCTTTCGGGAATTCATCTTTGATGGCCCGGGCCACTTTGTTGACAAAGTGGATCATCGGC
>JAFQLP010000049.1 GCA_017414565.1 Lentisphaeria bacterium
AGCTCCGTGAGCGAAGGGAGCTCATTTTCTGGGAATGACTTACATCATGCCGCCCATGCCGCCCATGCCGCCCATACCGGGGGCTGCCGGAGCAGCTTCTTTTTCTTCCTTGATGTCGGTGATGATGCATTCGGTGGTCAGCAGCATGCTGGCGGCGGATGCGGCGTTCTGCAGAGCGGAACGGGTCACCTTGGTGGGATCGAGGATACCGGCCTGGAGCATATCGCCATATTCACCGGTCGCCACGTTGAAGCCCATGTTGCCATTGCCGTCCTTGACTTTCTGGACAACAACACTGCCTTCGTAACCGCCGTTGGCGGCCAGCTGACGCAGGGGTTCTTCCACAGCACGGCGGATGATGGCGGCACCGGTGGCTTCATCACCGGCAAGCTTCAGCCCTTCGAGGGCAGCTGCGGCACGGATGAGAGCGATACCGCCGCCGGGGACGAAACCTTCTTCCACAGCCGCGCGGGTGGCGTGCAGAGCATCGTCCACACGATCCTTCTTTTCCTTCATTTCCACTTCGGTAGCGGCACCGACGTTGATAACAGCCACGCCGCCGGACAACTTGGCCAGGCGTTCCTGCAGCTTTTCGCGATCGTAATCGCTGGTGGTTTCTTCGATTTCACGCTTGATCTGGCTGATACGGCCCATGATGGCACTTTCGGTACCGGCACCGCCGACGATGGTGGTGCTTTCCTTGCCGATGGTGATGCGCTTGGCTTTGCCCAGCTGTTCGGTGGTGACATTTTCCAGTTTCAGACCCAGATCTTCGGTGATGCAGGTGCCGCCGGTAAGAATGGCGATATCCTGCAGCATGGCCTTGCGGCGGTCGCCAAAGCCGGGAGCCTTGACGGCGCAAACGTTGAGGATGCCGCGCATTTTGTTGATGACCAGCGTAGCCAGAGCTTCACCTTCCACATCTTCAGCAATGATGAGCAGCTGTTTGCCTTCTTTGGCAACGGCCTGCAGCAAGGGCAGCATGTCGTTCAGGCTGCTGATCTTCTTTTCGTGGATCAAAAGGTAGCAGTCATCGAGGACAGCTTCCATGGATTCGGTGTTGGTGACAAAATAGGGGGAGAGATAACCCTTGTCGAACTGCATACCGTCAACCACGTCCAGGCTGGTTTCGATGGTCTTGGCTTCTTCCACGGTAATGGTGCCGTTTTCACCGACCTTGCTCATGGCTTCGGCAATGATGTTGCCGATGGTGGTGTCGCCGTTGGCGGAGATGGTGGCGACCTGACTGATCTGATCGCTGACGGACTGACTCATCTTCTTGAGTTCGCCGATCACCACTTCCACAGCGGCATCGATCCCGCGCTTAAGGGCCATGGGATTGGCACCGGCGGTAACGTTTTTGAGGCCTTCACGATAGATGGCTTCGGCCAGCACCGTGGCGGTGGTGGTACCGTCACCGGCAACATCATTGGTCTTGGAAGCGACTTCCTTGACCATCTTGGCACCGATATCGGCGATGGGGTCATTGAGTTCGATTTCCTTGGCAACGCTCACACCGTCTTTGGTGACGACGGGGGCGCCGTATTTCTTTTCGATCGCCACGTTGCGGCCTTTGGGACCGAGGGTGGCCTTGACAGCCTTGCTCAACAGGGACACGCCTTCGAGCATACCCCGGCGGGCTTCTTCAGAAAACATCAGTTGCTTAGCCATAATTACAAATTCTCCTTGAATTGATTGCTTTTAGGTGATCAGCCAACGATGGCCAGAATATCATCCTGACCGATGACTTTGTACTCTTTGTCCGCGACTTTGACTTCCGTCCCGCCGTAACGGCTGGTGAGGACCACATCACCGACTTTGACGTCAAACGGGATCTTCTTGCCGTTTTCATCCATTTTGCCGGTACCGAGAGCGATAACGACGTATTCCTGCGGCTTTTCCTTCGCAGAATCCGGGATCAGGATGCCGCCCTTCATTTCTTCGGCGCTCTCTTTGATCTCCAAAAGAACACGGTCGCCCAGGGGTTTGATGTTGCAGTTCGCCATTTTTCTAC
>JAFQLP010000050.1 GCA_017414565.1 Lentisphaeria bacterium
ACGAATGGGGTTACTCCAACAAGGTCCTCGAAATGGCCCGGGTTATCATGAAGTAATCTCCGGTCATACGGAATTCGCAAAAAACGGACGGGGTTTTCCCGTCCGTTTTTTTATTTCCTCCGTTCCGGCCGGAATCCCCGGCAAAAATCCGGTTTCCCGGCACTTCATTTCTTGAAAAACCCCCGTCACGGCAGTACATTAATTAGGAAACTGCCGATAGAACAAACGAGGATACTGGAAAGATGAAAAATTATCGCCTTCTGATCAAATTGCTGTTGCTGGCTGTGGTTTGCGCCGGCATTGTTTTTTTTCTGAATTCGATCTTTGACAGCAGCGAGACCCTGCGCGGTCTTTTCTGCCGTACCGGCAGCAGCGATGTGATCGGCAAACTGGCCGCTGCGGACCCGGCAACGATTGCCAACCGGGAATTGACGGCAGGCCGGATCAATCTTCTCATCTTCCTAACGGTCAATATGCTGCAGCTTTTCGCGCTGGTGGCATCGCTGCATGTTATCGGCAACATCCGCCGTCAGGATACGGCACCGCAACTCAAATTGACTTTGCTGGACAATGCGGAGATCTTTCTGGAGGTCCCTCTGTATATCGGGCTTTTCGGTACGGTGCTGGCGTTTCTGGTGTTGAGTCTGTCGCACAGCGGCAGTCTGCTGATCGCCTATTCGTCCACCCTGATCGGTATCCTTTTCAGTCTGGTCCTGCGGCTGACCCTCTATTATCCGCTGCGCAAAAAACTGATCACGATCGTTGAAGGAGCGGCCAAGTGAACCGTTCCATCCTGATCGTTATCTGCGACTTCATCGTCTCCTCCATGCTGACGATGATCGCCGGGCTGTCCCAGAATCCCGTCCTTGCCGGCGGCAGCAACGGTGTCCCGCTGGACAACCGCACCGCCACGGTCGTGCTGACGGAATTGCGGCGGGAACAGGAACAGTTGACGGCCGCCCACCGCCGGATGCTCGAAGAACAGTTGAAAAGCGGCAACCCGGCGGAAAAGAAGGCCGAACTGGAGTCCATGACCAGAAAACTGGCGGAAGCCGGTGCCCGCATTGAACTGCTGGAAAAACAATTGGCGTTGACCCCGGATACCGCCGGGGCGCTCCGCGCCGAACAACTCCAGTCACAGTTGGAACACGAACTGAATCAACGCCATCTCCTGCGGCTTCAGCAGCAGGAAACCGAAGCCATGCTCGAAGAACTGCGCCGTCAGAACCGGTTGACCGGCGAAAAATATCAGGATCTGCGCGAACAGTTTGCCGCCCGGCAGACCGAATTGCGGATCGTCCAGCAGCGCATCGGCGCGGCGGAGACCGAATTGACCACCATGCGCGGCACGCTGGCGGAACGCAATGCCGAACTTGGCTCGCTCCGCCGGGAAACCGCCGCGATGGAACAACTTAATACCACCATCAAAAAACGGCAGGAGGATGCCGAAAGAGAATTGGCTCTCACCCGCGGCAAACTCCTTGCCACCGAACAGAGTCTGGCGGAAACCCAAAGCCGTTACGACCGGGCGCAGCAGCAGATCACCGACCGGGATCTGAAGATCGGCGACATGCAGCGCAAAGAGGACCATTGGCGACAGACCGCCACCAAAGCCATCGCTCAGATGAGCAAAGTGAGCGAAGAACTCAAACGCAGTCAGACCGAAGTGCAGGAGAAAAACACGGCGTTGGCCAAAACTTCAGTGGAACTCAAAGCCACCCGGGAAAAATTGGCCCAGGCCCAGCAGCAGCTCAAAAACGATGTGCTGGCCAATTATTCGGCGGCCGTGGTCAAACTGCAGCTGCAGGCCCGGGAAAAACAACTGCTGTTCTCGCGCCCGATCGATAAAACCTGCTATCTGCCGCTCATCGAGATCGCCGGCAAAACCTGTCTGATCAGCGATCTCCGGCTGCTCCTCGGCAATCAGCGGGAACGCAACGATTACTCCAATCTGGCCGAATTGATCTACGCGATCGCTCCGGCCGCCGGAACCGGCTCCGGCACCGCCCTGACGGGCCCGCTGCTGATACCGGCAAAAGCCTGCGCGCTGGCCCTGATGGAGGCCCCCGTCAACGGCCGGGTACCGCTCAAGGTCCTGACGATGGAACAACTCAAAAAGCGCGGGGTGCAGGAACTTTACCTCTTCAAACACGGCGATTTCGGCAAATCTTTCGCGCCGCTTGAAGACCGTTGTTCGGTCGATCTGAACGCCGGTTCGGAATCGCTCCGCATCCGCAATATCGCCCACGGGACCGGCGGGACCCAACTCCGCGCCGAACCGGGTGATTTTGTCATGACCAAGCAGGGCGAATTCGTCGCGATTGTGACCGATGTGGAAATCACCCAGGCCGGCCGCCGCAACGAAGCGCGCTGTTCGCTTGTTCCGGAAAATTTTTCCTGGCAGAATACGATAACGCTTTCCTTTGCCCGGCTGCCGGGAGAAACGGGCCTGACGGCGTTCGATCGTGCGCTCCGCCCGGTTCTGGACAAAATCGAGCAGCACGGAACCAACCGGCGGCCTTGAGGATCTTTCATGCAACAGGATGATGATATTACCCAGATCCTGAACGGTACCAGACCGGACGAGCCGCAGCTTTCTGCCGAAGAACTCCGGCAATTTCTCGATCTTCCGCCGGGCGATGATATCAGCGATTATCACAATCTGACCGCCATCGGTATCGGCGGCTCGGCGGCGGTTTTTTCCGCCACGGAACCGGGCCTCAACCGGCGGGTCGCGCTCAAGGTCCTGCGTCCAGAACACCGCAACAACCCGTCTCATATCGAGGCATTCATCCGCGAAGCCCGGACCACCGCGCAGATCGACCACCCCAACGTGGTCCCGGTCCACCGCATCGGGATCTTCAAAGATGCCGGGATCTACTTTACCATGCGCCGGGTCGGCGGGTCTTCTCTGCATACATTGATCCGGCATCTCCGGGAAAATCAGCAGGAATGGACCCGCCGGTTCACCATGCGGCGGCGGCTGGAAATCTTTATCGCCATCTGTCAGGGTGTGGCCTATGCCCACAGCCGCGGCATCATCCACCGCGACCTGAAACCCGGCAACATCATGATCGGGGAATACGGTGAAGTTCTGATCATGGACTGGGGGCTGGCCGCCTACCGGCAGGAAAAAGATCACGATGCCGGCGGCTGCCCGCTGGATCTGGAAATGTCGAAAAATTTCCCGTCCAGTACCCGGCGGATCTCCCGGCCCGGCAAACCGGTCATCAGCGGGACACCGGCATTCATGCCGCCGGAACAGGCTCTGGGCGACGATGCCCATATCGACGAGCGTTCCGATATTTACAGCCTCGGCACCATCCTTTATTCGATCCTGACACTGGAGCCGTCGCCGTTTCCGCCGGATCTGCCCACCGAAGAACTGTTGAGCCGGGTGGTCCAGGGGCGTTTTCTCCGTCCCCGCCGCCGGTCGCCCCGGCTGGCGATACCGCGCCCGTTGGAAGCGATCGTGCTGAAAGCGATGGCACGCCACCGCCGCGACCGTTACGCCACGGTGCCGGAACTGCTGCAGGATGTGCGGAATTATCTGGATAAATACCCGGTTTCCGCCTACAGCAGATCGCATCTTTACCACGGTCTCATGCTCGCCCGCCGCCGGCCGCTGATCCCCAGTGTTCTGCTGGCGGCAATGGTGGTGGCGGCATTGATCTTCGGCTTTACCCAGGCCACGGCCAGGATCCGCACCGGCGAATTGCTGACCAACGCCCGGACTCAATTCACCCAGGCGGAAAAATATTATTTCTATGCCCGGCGGCTGCAGCGGGAGATCGGACGGCTGCCGCAAAGCGTATCCCCGGAGAATGCCGCCGAGCGCGCCCAGTTGGAACAGAATCTGCTGCGGGCACAGGTGGAATTCGACAGTTTTTCGTCCCAGGTCCAGGAAGCCATCCACAGTCTGGATGAACTCGGTCTGAAACCGGACAGCCGGGTCGAACAGGAAACGCTCCGGCTGCTGGCCCGGCTCACCCGCCGGGAAATCGATTTTGCGCTGGCGATCGGGACCATTCCCCAATTACAGCGGCGGCTGGCCCGGATGCAGGACCGCTGGCGGCAGTTGGGCCCGCGGCTCTTTCTGGCCGATCCCGACCTTGTTTCCCTGATCGAAAGGCTCGGCCGCGGCGAATGGGAATTGCAGGTGGATGCCCCCGAAGGCTCCCGCTGTTATCTGCGCCGCAACACCGCGGAGGACGCCCCCGGTACCGATTGGCGGGAACTCCCGCCGCCCTGGTACGAAGACAATCTGCCCAGCGGCAGTTATCTGCTCAAAGTCTGTCTGCCGGACAGCCGCGAACAGCTCTATCCGCTGAATCCGGCCCCGCTGGCGGAACACCGGGTGGAGGTCGATCTGCCATCCGGGCTGCCGGCTGATTTTGTGCTGATCCCGCGCGGCACCTTTATTCAGGGCAACGATGACCGGATCAGTTACCTGCGCCAGTTCCATCTGCCGGATTTCCTGATCCAGAAACACGAAGTGACCATCGGGGAATATCTGGAATTCTGGCGGTCGCTGGAGGACCCGGCCCGCCGGGAATTCTGCCGCGCCAAATATACCACCGCCGCCCGGGAGACCCGCAACATCTGGGACGATCAGGGGCGTATCGCCCCGCCCTTTACCGCCGACATGCCGGTCATCGGTATCAGCGGTGCGGCGGCGGAGTCCTATTGTGTCTGGCGGAGCCACCGGGACGGCTTGCATTTCCGGCTGCCCACCGCCCTTGAATATGAAAAAGCCGCCCGCGGGGTGGATGGCCGGGTCTATGTATGGGGCAATGATTTCAACCATCTGGCGGCCCTGCTGGCGGACAATCCCCAAAGTGCCGATTACCGTTTCGGCGCACCGGTCGGGACATTTCTTCTGGACCGTTCCTGTTACGGTGTCAACGACCTGACCGGCAATGTCCGGGAATTTGTCCGCAATGCCGGTGAATGGTCGCCCATCTACCGGGTGGCGGGCGGTTCTTATCTGACCGGCGGCGAAGCAGCGATGACCTGGCTTGGCGGCAGTTCCGGCGGTGCCGAAAATGATATCGGATTCCGTTGTGCGGCAGACGTCCCGGACACCGGCATACAATACGGCAGCAATGTCTTTTATTCACAACCCCAGACAGAGGTAAAAGAAATATGAGTTTTTCCTGTGGTTTTGTCGGCCTGCCCAATGTGGGCAAGTCCACCCTCTTCAATGCCCTGTGCAAAGGCGGTGCGGAAGCGGCGAATTTCCCGTTCTGCACCATTGAACCGAACACCGGTGTCGTACCGGTCCCGGATGACCGTCTGCAGGTATTGTCCGACCTGGAACACTCCGGCCGGATCGTGCCATCCACGCTGAAATTCATCGACATCGCCGGTCTGGTCAAAGGGGCCAGTCAGGGACAGGGCTTGGGCAATCAGTTTCTCGGCCACATCCGTTCGGTGGATGCCATCGCGCACGTGGTCCGGCTTTTTGCGGACCCGGATGTGATCCATGTGGACGGCAAACTGGACCCGGTCAATGACCTGGATGTCATCATGACCGAGTTGATGCTCGCCGACATGGAACTGCTGGAACGCCGCCGCGACAAAGCCTTCAAAACCGCCCGCTCCGGCGATGCCGATGCCAAATTTGAACTGGAACTGGTCCGCGACCTGATCGCCCAGCTTTCCGATGGCAAAATCCCGGTATATGAGCGCACCGATCCCAAGACCGTTCAGGTGATCCAGTCGCTCGGTATGCTTACGACCATGCCCGCGTTCATCTGCGCCAACACCGATGAAACGGCGTTCCGTCAGTTTGAGACCGATGACAACGCCAAACGGCTCCGCGAATACGCCGCCGAACGCAACATGCAGGTGGTTCCGGTCTGCGCCAAACTGGAAGAAGAACTCACCCAGCTCGATCCCGAAGAAGCGGCGGAATTCCTGGCCGAACTCGGCGTTGCTGAAACCGGGCTGACCCGCGTGATCCAAACCGGATACAAACTGCTCAATTACATCACCTTTTTCACCGCCGGTCCGATGGAATCCCGGGCCTGGACCGTTACCGCCGGGACACCGGCACCGGAAGCCGCCGGCAAGATCCATACCGATCTTCAGCGGGGTTTCATCCGCATGGAAACGGTTTCCTACGACGACATGGTCGCCTGCGGCGGCTGGAACAAAGCCAAAGAACAGGGCAAACTCCGGGTCGAAGGCAAAGAATACCTGATGCAGGATGGCGATGTGATCCATGTCCGTTTCTCGGTCTGATCCGCAAAACCATCGGGAATCTCCATCTGTTGATATTGTATTTACGCATTTTTGTGATACATTAAATATAAAAATATCTTGCTTCAAATTCTTTCAAGGAGAGTAAAAATGAGCGTTTACAATTTCAGTGCCGGTCCGGCTTGTCTGCCCAAACCCGTCCTCGAGCGTGCCCAGGCGGAATTCTGCAACTTTCAGAATTCCGGCAGTGGCATCATTGAACTCAGTCACCGCGGCAAATTCTTTTCGCCGGTGATCGAGCGCGCCGAAGCCAACATCCGTGAATTGATGAATATTTCCGATGATTACGCGGTCTGCTTCATCCAGGGCGGTGCCAGTATGCAGTTTGCCATGACTGCCATGAACCTGCTCAACGGCGGCACGGCGGACTTCGTCGATACCGGTGTCTGGGCGGCCAAAGCGGCCAAAGAAGCCAAACTTTTCGGTACGGCCAACATCGCGGCTTCCAGCAAGGAAACCAAATACGACCACATCCCGGCCCAGTCCGAATGGAATCTGACCCCCGGCGCGGCGTATCTCCACATCACCAGCAACAACACCATCGCCGGTACCCAGTATCAGCAGCTGCCGAAGGCTCCGGCCGGGGTGCCGCTGATCGCCGACATGTCCAGCGACATCATGTCCCGTGTTTTTGATGTCAATGACTTCGGTCTGATCTATGCCGGTGCGCAGAAGAACCTCGGCCCCAGCGGCGTGGCGGTGGTCATTATCCGCAAGGATTTGGCCGAACGCACCGCTGACACGGTCCCGACCATGCTCCGTTATTCCACTTACATCGAAAACGGTTCCATGTTCAACACGCCGCCGACTTTCGGCATCTACATCCTGGCCCTCGTCACTGACTATTTCAAGGAAATGGGCGGCATCGCGGCGATCGAAAAGATCAACAATGCCAAGGCGGCCAAACTCTACAGCTTCCTCGATTCCTCCGACTTCTTCGCGTCGCCGGTGGCCGTTGAGGACCGTTCCCGGATGAATGTGGTTTTCCGCACGCCCTCCGATGAACTGGATGCCAAATTCGTCAAAGAAGCCACCGCGGCCGGTCTTACCGACCTCAAGGGGCACCGTCTCGTCGGCGGCTGCCGCGCCAGCATCTACAATGCCATGCCGCCCGAAGGCGTGGATGCCCTTATCGACTTCATGAAAGAGTTCGCCCGCGTCAACGGATAAGTTTGAAAGCGGCGGAAAGGGAAGGCAAAAGGGGAACGATTGGCCCGTGACGCCCGGCAAAATACCTTGCCGGGGCGTAGCGCAATAGCGCGAAAAACGGTCGTGTTCCCGCTTTCCCCCTGACTCCTGAATAAGCGCGTTTGTCTGCCGTTTTCGCGGCTGGATAAACGCGTTCATTTTTATATTGCTTCAGCGGAAATCAAAACAACCGGCCCCGCCGGTGGTTTTGATTTGTCCCCCCCACTCTTCGCATACCCCCTTACCAAAATCAACGCGTCCGGCGACTGCAAAGCAGTGCTGAACGCGCTCATTCATAAGTTTTTGTAAAGGGAAAGCGCGAGAGGGGGAAAAACTTTTTCAAAAAAGATTCCCCTCTCGCACACCTTTCCGCCGCTTCCCGGTGCCCTATGGACGGCGGATCTCAAAAACACACGCCGGGGCCAGCAGATTGGGCATCATTTTGGCCCAGAAATCGTGACGGGTCCCGATGGGGATCTCGCGGTCAATGACGATCCCGAGGTCCTGACACAGATTGCGGAAATCCCGGATCGTCGAAAGATGAATATTGGGCGTGTCGTACCAGTGATACGGCATGGCCCCGGTGACCGGCATACGCCCGTTGCATGTCAACAGCAGGCGGCACGGCAGATGACCGAAATTGATCACACTGACGATCGCCCGTTTCCCCACCCGGACGATCTCATTCAGCAGCCGGTCGGGGTGATGCAACTGCTGCAATGTCTGGCTGAGGATCACCACATCAAACGATTTGTCATCGGCAAAATCCAGCATGGCATCCAGGTCGCGCTGGATCACAAACACACCGTTGGCGATGCACCGGCTGATCATGACCTGGTCGATCTCGACCCCCAGCGAACGCACCTGTTTTGTCCGTTGCAGATCACGCAAAAAACTGCCGTCGCCGCAACCGAGGTCCAGAACCCGCGCGCCCGGTTTGATCATTGCCGCGATCTGTTCCAGATCGCCCCGCCGCAAAGCACGGTGTCTCATGCTCCCCTCCGTTTGGCTGCCTGATTGGCAATAAAGTCGCGCACCATCACGCCGAGCCGGTCAACTTCCAGCAGAAAAGCATCGTGTCCGTAACGCGACTCGATCTCGCAAAAACTCACATTGATCCCGTTTTTCAAAAGCGCATCCACCATGGCAAGCGACTGTTCGGTGGGGAAAAGCCAGTCCGTCGAAAAAGACACCACCAGAAAATCCGCCGGTGCC
>JAFQLP010000051.1 GCA_017414565.1 Lentisphaeria bacterium
CGGATCGAAGTGGACAACCCGGTCCATCTGCCGGACCCGTCCTCCATCGAACACATCGAAGAACCGATGATCACCGCCCGGCTGATGCTGCCGAACACCTATATCGGCGATGTGATGAATCTGGTCATGAGCAAACGCGGCATCTGCACCGGCACCGATTCCGTGGACGGCAAACACGTCATCATCACCGCATTGCTGCCGATGCACGAGATCCTGATCGATTTCCACGACAAACTCAAGTCGATCACCCGCGGCTACGGCAGTATGGACTATGAACCGGCCGAATATCAGGCGGGGAAACTGGTCAAACTGGATATTCTGGTCAATGGCGAACCGGTGGATGCCTTTGCCTCGATCGTGCATATCGACATGGCCGCCAGCCGTGGCCGTCAGATCGCGGAACGGCTGAAAGATGTCATTCCGCCCCAACAGTTCCAGATCGCCATCCAGGCGGCGGTCGGCGGCAAAGTCATTGCCCGTGAAACCATCCGCCAATTGCGGAAAAATGTGCTGGCCAAATGCTACGGCGGCGATATCACCCGCAAACGCAAATTGCTCGAAAAACAGAAAGAGGGTAAAAAGCGGATGAAACTGATCGGTCAGGTCAATATCCCGCAGGAAGCATTCGTAGCGGTGTTGCGTTCCGATGAGAATTGATATGGGGTGGTTCGCATCATACCGGGAACGGCGGCAGATGAAACATTTCCGCCGCGACCTCCGCCAATACCGCCACCAGTGCGACGATATCCTGCTGCCGGCGCAGAAACAGGCGTTGGATCAACTGCTTGACGATGCCGGTTCCGCCATGACGGACGATTGCCCCGATCCGGCCCGGCTGACCCGATTCCGGGAACGGCTGGCGAGGATTGTTCCGGTATCCCGGTTCCGGCTCCTGCGGGAATGGCTCGACATTATTGCGGTGGTCGGAGCGGTGGCCTTCGGGTTCCGCGGCCTGTTTGTGCAAACCTTCAAGATCCCCACCAGCAGTATGCAGCCCACGCTCTACGGGGTGCATTACATGGAAGCGGAGAACAATGCCAATACCCTGCTGACCAAACTGCCGATGCCGCTCAATGGTCTGCTGTTCAGCACCCGCCGCGCCGAATTGACCGTCCGTCAGGACGGGGTGCTGGATCCGGACAGTTTCCGGCTCGCCGGCAATGCCCTGTTTCCGGGGGTCCGGTTCCGGATCGGCAGTGATGACTATACGCTGCCCGGCGATCCCTACAAAGTCCTTGAATACACCGGCATTACCGACAACCGTCTTTATCCGGCCGGGACCGTACTGGCCCACGGGTATCTGTCGCAGGGCGACCATCTGTTTGTTGACCGCATCGGGCATCATCTGACCGGGTTGCGCCGGGGCGATATCACCGTATTCACCACCGAAAACATCGTGACCGGCGACGGTACGCCGCTGACCCGGCTTTCGGGATTTTACTATGTCAAACGGCTGGTCGGTCTGCCGGGCGATACGCTGCGCATCGTTGGCAACCAGTTGATCGTCCGGCCGGCCGGGGATGACCGGTTCCACCGCATTCAGGATCTGGCACCGGTCTTCAACAAAATCTACAGCGGTCAGGGCGGTTATCAGGGCCACACCAATTCGCCCGGCGATGTCAACTGCGCCTATTATCTGGCCACGTCCGATGCCGAATTCACAGTACCGCCGGATCAGTATTTCATGCTCGGCGACAATACCAAATTCAGTTCTGACAGCCGGATCTGGGGAACCGTTCCCCGCCGGAATATCATCGGCCGGGCCATGTTTGTCTTCTGGCCGTTCAGCCGCCGCTGGGGGATCGCGGATCAGGCAGAACCGCTGCCGGTACCGACCGGATTTTCCCGCAACGGCACATTTCCATCCATGTATCTGCAATAAAGGAAATCCACGGCCATGAAGCGCTTATCCGCCATCTGGTTTCTGCTGCTGACCGTGCTTCTGCCGGTCAAATTCGGCGGTCTGGCGGTCATGCCGGAGGCTTCGGCCTATTTTCCGCCGCACTGGCTTGATTATTTGCTGATCACCTGGCCGGTCCCGGTCTTCGGGATTGCCGCCGCCATCGCTCTGATCCTAAATCTGGCGGCACGCGGATTCCGGTTGCCGCCGTACCGGAACCGGCAGGCCGCGCTGGCGGGCCTGTGGGGGATCGGCCTGATCCTGCTGGCGATCCCCGGATTCATCCACGCTCCGGGATTGGATTTCGCCATGCTGATGGTGCCGCATCTGACGGGGATCGGCATGTATGTGCTGGCCGCGTGGCTCTATTTTACTGATGACCCGGCGGCCCGTGACCGCTGGCTGGGGGCATTGACGGCCGGGACCTTGCTTGCCATCGCCGCCGGTGCCGAACAATATCTGTGGGGATTTGAACGCGCCCGGCAATTCTTTCTGGAACAGGAAAAAGCGGGGGTCATTTTTCCGGAGGCCCTCCGTCTGCGGACATTCGACACCCGCGTTTACGGGACATTCGCCGGATGTAATTCGCTGGCCGGATGGCTGTTGTTGACCCTGCCGCTGACGGTGTCGGTCCTGATCCGGTGGGCCGGTCATGTGGAACCGGTCAAATGGTCCAAACGGCTGTTTCTGCTGGCCGGGACCGGCGGCGGTCTGGCCATTCTGCTGCTGACCCGGAGCCGTGCCGGTTTTCTCGCCATGGCCGTCACCGCGGGCCTGATGATCCTGCTGCTGCCGTTGAAACGCGGTTTCCGGCTGCTGCTCATGGGGGCGGTACTGGCGGCGGTGCTGGGCGGCGCGGCATACATCCGCCTGCACGGCCGGGGATTTGATTCCATGGCGGCGCGTGCCGACTATCTCCGCAGTTCCGTTCTGCTGCTGGCCGATCATCCCCTGACCGGTTGCGGCTGGGGCGGCTTTTACACCGGCCATCTCCAGCGCAAAACGATACCGTCCGCCGAAGCGGCCCACGATCCCCACAATCTGCTGATGGCGGCGGCACAGGCCGGGATCCCGATGATGCTGGGCATGGCGGCGGCGTTCCTGCTGCCGCTCGGCCTGCTGTTCCGCCAATGGCAGAAAAACGATACCGACCGGCGCGGCATACTGCCGGTCATGCTCGGATTGACTTTGTTTTTCCTCCATTCCCTGATGGATATCGACCTTCTGATCCCCGGTCTGATGGCGGCAGCCGCGGCTCTGACGGTCTGGAGCATACCGCCGTCCGGGACCGCCGAACCGCACCGGGGCCTGCGTCCGGCGGGCATTCTGCTGCTGTTGTTCGCGGTGACGGCCGGAGCGGCACAATACGCCACGCTCCGGGGCGAAATGGCACTGGATGATCTGATCTCGGCGGCTGCGGAACGATCCCGCGACATCGACACGCCCCGGAAAAATGCTTCTGCCTGGCGGCCCTGGTCCAGTTATCCCTGGTCCATTGCGGCGGACAGCATTGCCGCCCGGGGCGATTGGGAAACGGCGGACCGCTGGTACAGCCGGGCACAGCAACTGGCACCGGAACGGCCGGATCTCTGCCGCCGCCGGGCCGAAATGAACCGTCTTCTGGGGCGTGCCGATATCGCCGCAGAACAGGCAGAACGGGCACGCCGGTTATTCCCGCTGGCCCCCCGCCATGCTCACAGCGACAGCCGTTCTCCGATCAACTGACGGTAACGCGCGGATTCCATCAATGGCCGCCATACCCGCCGCGCGGCCTCCCGGTCCCCGGTCAAACGGTACGCTTCGCCCAGATAAAAGGCGTGGCTTTCCCGCAATTCCGGCGGCAGCTCCCCGACCGGCAATGCCAACAGCCGGTCCCGGCATTCCGCGGCCCGTCCGCGCCCCAGCGCGATCAATCCGGCATAATACCGGCGGCACAGGTCCTGCCCGGGATAATGCGCCAACACCCACTCCGCCGCATCGAGTTGATCCGATCCGACCAGCCGCTGTAACAACCGGGCGGTTTCGCGTTCACCGCCGCCGGAAGCCGCCACGGCCTGCCAACCGGCATCATCGATCTCCGCAGCGGGTGCGCCGCTCTGCTCCAGAGCCAGCATCCACATGGTATAATCGCTGACCCGGTACGGCGGCAGAAACGGCACTTGCGCACATACCTGCCCCGCCGTCACGATCGCCAACGCCATTGCCGCCCACACCGGACGGCGGCGCAGGGACATCAGCAGCCAGACGGCGGCGACCGCCCAGACCGGCGTCAACGCCACCCGGTAACGCCCCACCGGATAATAACAGGTAAAGATCGCCGCCGCGGTCATAAACCACAACCACACCAATCCTTCTTTGTGCCGCCAGCGCGGCATCATCAGCAACAGTCCGGCGGTTCCGATCACCACGAGAATACCGGGCGGCAGCAGACAGCCGACCGGCGCGAATTTTCCGGCAATGAAGTAATAATCCAGATTATCCGGGATCTCCTGCCAGCTGAACAGCCGACCGATCTTCGCCGCCATCCCGCCAACCAGTCCCGCGGCCGTCGGTCTGACAGACGGCACATCATTCCAGTTGGTTATTTCCGGCGATGCCGCCACCGATGCCACATATTGGATATTGCTTCCGTACCACGGCAACGGCCACGCGGCATGGCGGATATTCCACACCGTCACCGGTAGCCACACAATCAGCAGCCCCTGCAGCAGCCACCCGAAACGCTTCGGGGTGCGGTAATACCAGAGCCGCCATGCCGACCACACCATCGCTGCCGCCACCCACAGGAGCAATGCCGGGCGGCCGGTCCCGGTCAATCCCAGCACGATCCCGGCCACAATGGCAGGCCGCCGGGCGAAACGCCGTTTCCGGGCCCATAACAGAGCCGCCATGGATGCGGCCGTCAAAAAGAGCGATGTGGATTCCTGAAGCGGCACCAGTTCATACATCAAAGCATTCCCGGCCACGGCAGTGATCGCCCCGGCAATGGCGGCGGCGGTGCGTTTACCGGTCAACCGGAGCATGATATACGCCACACAAAGTGCCGTTGCGATCCCCAACACCAATTGTGCGCCGATCAGGGCCCGGCTGTCGCCGCCGGTCAGCACATAAAGCATTTTATAGGGGGTGAAAACGCCCTGCCCGCGCCGGAACAACGCCCCCAATTCCAAATGGGTCATGCAATCCAGTCCGGGTATCCTGCCGATCGACCGGAGCGGCGATCCCTGCCATACGCACCACGCCCATACCCGTACCGCGACGGCGGTCAGGATCGTAATGCCCCACGGATTGAACCGGAACCTGCTCATTTGCCTCATTTTTTCCACCTGCAACAATGTCCACCGGGCTACAATAGAACGGTCCGGCAAAAATGCAAGTACCGGATGCAGGAAAAAATCTTCTTTGCGGGTTGCATTTGCGGGAACACACATTATATTAATAGGTGTTGCACCCGTAGCTCAGCTGGATAGAGCGTCTGCCTCCGGAGTAGAAGGTCGTGGGTTCGAATCCCGCCGGGTGTACCAATTCAAAAAACAAAACCGCAAAAGCGAAAGCCTTTGCGGTTTTTTGTTGCCGGAATCAAATGAAAAAAAGCATGGGGGGAACCGGGACATCGCCCGGGCACAGCCGGATCATTTGCCGCCGGGCGATTTCAGTTTATTCAGAGCCAGCAACATCCGTCCGAAATCGCTTTGCTGCAACCGCCGTCCCCGCAGCAGAAGCAGGGCAAACCCC
This sequence comes from Lentisphaeria bacterium, assembly GCA_017414565.1. GTDB lineage: Bacteria > Verrucomicrobiota > Lentisphaeria > Victivallales > Victivallaceae > RGIG1931. Next base: position 5,636 of record JAFQLP010000051.1, read on the forward strand.
AGCGACCGCGATATCAGGTAATGGATCAGTAGAAACGGATAACAGAGCGCGCTCCCGGTCGGCGAAAGATGATAAATCACGCCCAGCATGGAGGGGGTCAGGCTTTTGAGCTGCCGCCCGACAAAGCCCCGGAAATCCGGGCGGTGGGCCAGAAACAGCCGTTCCCGGGAGGAATGCCGCTGCCGTAAAATCTCCGGTTGTAAAGCAAAAGCCCGGATCGCCATTCTGGTATCATCATCCAGCCGCTGACACGGAAACATCTGCCGCCATGTCTCCGGATAGATCTCCGGGAAACTGGCCAACACCGCTTCCAGCAGACCGTCTGCCCCGAATTCCGCCGCCAACGCCCGGTATTTATCCGGATCGACGGTGGCTTTACGCAACACCATCCCCACATCGATAACCGTTTTCATGGCGTTGTGCCAATGGTGCTGCCGGAAAGCATGATACATCAAATGGACCAGCAGGAGTTCCGGAGAATGGGGATCCTCCTGCAAAATCTCCATCAGCCGCCGGTTTTCCCCGGGATCGGACCGGAACAGATTCCGATGGACTTCAATGGCGCAAAAATTTTTTCTGACCAGATCAGGCAAATGCCGTTCACCGATCTCATAGAATTCATGCAGCGGCTCCCAGCCGTTGTCGATCAGCCGTTGAAATGCCGGCAGAGCATCGTTTTCACCAGTCAGGAAATCCACATCGATACTGAATCGCAGGGCGGGATCCGGATAATACGCATAGGCCAATTCACAGCCTTTCAGGAAATAAAAGGGGATACCGGCCTCATCCAGAACCGACCGGATTTTTTCGCCGGTGGCGCGCCGCCGCATTTCGCTGATGGCAAATGAATAATACGCTTTCTGTGCCGTTTCCCGACAATCCTCCGGCAATTGCTTCCGGCAGTAATAATAAATCAGCACCTGAAGTGACTTTTCCGCCGGCAGCCGGGTGAATGTCAACCCCTCCAGCGGTTCACCGGCGAACAACGCCTTCAGAAATGCCAGAATTTCCTGTTCGCGCTCCATAAAACCCCGTTATCTCACCATACGCCTACATTACCAGGCCGGTTCAAGTCCACGCTCCGTACCATTCCCATCCAACATATCTCACCGAGTTTTGTATCGTCATCAAACATGCTCTGTCGCCAATGCCATGCCCCTGCCCAAAGTCCACCCAATCAAACTCATCTTATTTTACCTGCAGTCAACAACTCAGATATTTGTGCTATAATCAAGTCCCGGCTAAACTCCTGCGCCGACAATTTCAAGCCATTCTCCCGCCATTTCCGGTACATATCTGCAGAAGCCTCCGTCATTCTGACAAAACTTCCGGCTATCTGTTCCGGATCTGCCGGATCAGCAGTCAGCCCCACATCATAATGTTTAATCATCTCTGCCGTATCACCACGCACAAGCCCCAGCACAGGCCGACCGGCAGCAATATAAGCTTGAAATTTGGCCGGTATTGTCAAATCGAACTGCTCCTTCAATGAAATGATCAGCACATCTGATAAAGCAAATTGTTCCGGCATTGAGGCCAACGGCAATCGCCCGGTAATTTCGATATTATCATACCTTTCTGCCGCTACAATCGCCCGAATCCGCTCCAAATAAACACCACCACCGACAAGACGCAACAACATCCGGTCATCCCGCATTGCGCCAAATATCTTGACAACCAAGTCCAGATTCTGAACAGAACCGATATTCCCTGCAAAGGTAAATACCACCGGGAAGGATTTTGGTTTTTCCGGCAAAGCAATATTTTGGGTCGTCCATTGCGGTAAAAATTTAATTTTTTTATGCGTATATGGTTTCAGTTTGTCCCGAAAACCGGGGCATGAAACAGCAATGACATTGTAGCCCCAATATATCATCCGGACAACAGTATTGAGAAAAATTCGCATCCCCAGGGATGGTTTTATCCCATAATTGTACACCGAATCGGGCCATACATCCTGTGTCCAGATCATACATTTGCGCCACCATACAAACCGGAATATCAGTCCGGCGGAAGCCATCGTTAACGGCCCGGAATGGAAGGTGAATACCCGATCATAACGCCATCCGCAAAATAAAGCAAAAAAACCGGTCAGAAAGGCAAAATTAATATAGTTCAAAATTTTTCTTCCGACACTGGTATTGTACCCCAATACCGTTCTCACCCGATGAACCGGAATCCCATCCAACTCGTTGGTCGTTTGATACCAACGATTACGATAACCGGAAAAAATCTTATCATACGGATAACTCGGCACCTGACTCAAAATTTCAACCCGATAACCATCCTGTTTCCATTGCCGGGCCAAATCATTGATTAAAAACTCTTCCGGATAAAAACGCTCTGACAAAATGAGTATTTTCATTATTTTTTCAACTCAATCCCCTGCCAACGATTGGACAATTTTGCCGTACCGAGGATCAATTTCAACACCCGCCAACTGGTATTGGCAACCTGATATTCGGGACAAATGCGGGCATATTGACCGCCATTGGCCTCAAATTCAGCCAGAACCACCTCTATGGAATCCAGTACCGTATCCGGGTCCAACCCAGTCAGAATAATAGTCCCCGCATCCATAGCCTCCGGCCGCTCCAATGCCTGCCGGATGGTAATGGCGGGAAAATTCATCATGCTGGATTCTTCACTGATGGTACCGGAGTCGGAAATCGCACATTTTGCGTTCAGTTGCAAGGCGTTGTAATCAAAAAAACCAAATGGCTTCAACCACTGAATCCGCGGATCAATAACAACATCCCCCAATGCCTCAATGCGTTTACGCGTCCGCGGGTGGGTCGATACCACAACTGGCATATCGTATTTTTCGGCAACCGCATTCAAAAACGCGATGATCTTTTTCAGATTACCGGGATAATCCACATTTTCCTCCCGGTGGCAACTGACAATAAAATAACCGTTTTTCTGCAGTCCGAGCTGTGTCAGAATATCGGAATTCCGGATTTGCTCCCTATACTGCGACAGCACTTCATACATCGGCGAACCAGTCACATACACATGCCGGTGCGGCAAACCCTCCGCCAGCAGATGCCGCCGGGAATTTTCGGTATAAACCAAATTGAAATCAGCCACATGATCAATGATTCGCCGGTTGATTTCTTCCGGCACGTTGAAATCGAAAGACCGGTTGCCAGCCTCCATGTGATAAATCGGAATCTTCATCCGTTTGGCCATGATTCCGGCAATCGCTGCATTGGTATCGCCCAGGATCAAGAGTGCTTCGGGCTGCTTTTCTACCATCAGAGCATAGGACTTTGCAATAATATTACCGATGGTTTCGCCCAGATCTGCACCGACAGCATTCAGATAGACGTCCGGCTGTCTGAGTCCCAGATCTTCAAAAAAGATCTGATTGAGCTCGTAGTCATAGTTCTGACCCGTATGTACCAGGATCTGGTCAAAATAAAGGTCGCACTTCTTTATAACGGCAGAAAGACGGATGATCTCCGGTCTGGTGCCAACGATGGTCATCAATTTCAGTTTGCTCATTTTTATACCTCCAGATAGAATGTATCCGGTTTATTCGGGTCGAAGCATTCGCTCGCCCACATAAAGGTCACCATATCGGTCTGACCCAAATTTTCAATATTATGCGTGTAGCCGGTAGGAATGTCCACAACCTCCAGCTTTTCTCCGCTGACAAAGTATTCGATCACTTCGTCAGAATCAATGTGACGGAAGCGGATGACGCCCGTACCGCTGACAACCAAAAACTTTTCATTCTTCGTGTGGTGCCAGTGATTGCCCTTGGTGATACCCGGCTTGGAAATATTCACGCTAAACTGTC
>JAFQLP010000052.1 GCA_017414565.1 Lentisphaeria bacterium
GCCGGACGAAAACGGCAATGTGTATGTGTACGGTATCGGCGATATCAGCCACCGGAGCAATCAGACGACGATGGCCAGCATGTATCAGCATTTTTCCCAGAATATCCATTTCTACAGCAAAAAACATCCCGAAGCCGCCGCCGATATGTATGCATTCATGGCGGAAAATGTGCCGGAAAAATTCCGCAATGCCAGCCGCTTCACCTACCCGATGCTGGCGTTTCTGGCGACCGGGTTTAATCCGGACAAAGTCAAGCCCGGTAAATCGCAGCACATGCCGTATTTCTACACCCCCCGCTTCGGGTTTTTGTCCATGTGGTCGGGGCGCGGCAGAAACGATACCTACGCATCGTTCCGGTTCGGCGGCGACCAGGGGAATCATCAGCATTACGATGATTTGAGTTTCACGATCTTCAAACATGATTTCCTGGCACTTGATGCCGGCAGCCGCACGGAGACCGATCATCATCACAATTTCGGCTGTCAGACGGTGGCCCACAATTCGCTCCTGATCCACATGCCCGAGGAACCGATGGCTCCGTTCTGGAAGGCGTGGAGTCACAAGCCCGATGGCAAAACCTATTTCAACCATGGCGGGCAGAATAAAAAGGTCAGGAGCAAGGCTTTGGCCCTGCACAGCGGCAAAGATTTTATCTATGCGGCCGGTGACGGTACTGCCAATTACGCCGCCGCCAAGTGCAAAGAGGCGGTGCGGCAGTATGTGTTTCTCAAACCTGATATTTTTGTGATCTACGACCGCGTGACCACCGTTTCGCCCGATCAGAAACAGGAATTTCTGCTCCATACCACCAATGAACCGGTGGAGATCGCGGACGGTATCTGGCAGGCGGATGCCGGTAAAGGCCGGTTGTTCATGCAGCAGTTGCTGCCGCGCAAGGCACAGGTGAACAAAGTCGGCGGCCCGGGACGGGAATTCTGGGCATCCGGTCAGAATTGGCCGTTGGAGCCGAATCTCCAATACCTGTATGCCGGGAATTGGCGTTTGGAAACGGCACCGGGAGAACCGACGGATAAAGTGCGGTTCTGTCATGTGCTGCAGGCAGCGGATACCGGTACGGTCCGTCCGGTGGCGGCCACGGTCCGGTCCGAAGGGGATGAAGATGTGGTTTCTGTCAACGGTTGGGAATTGCGTTTCCGCCGGGATGGCAAAGTCGGGCTGACACTCCGCCACCGTCAGCGCACGGCTGTACTTGATAACATCATTGAAAAAGGAGCTGTCAATAAATGAGTAACGAAGCAACAAAAACCTACCGTTGCGGAACGCTTTCCTACACCAAAATGGGTTTGATCGCCCTGTTCGGATGGATGTTGTGGGGGGATTTCTGCTACACCATTATGGAATTGGTGGTGCCGAGTCTGGTGCCGCTGAAACTCAAAAGCCTGGAATGTCCGAACTGGGTGATGGGGTTGATCCTGACAACCGTCCCGAATGTTCTCAATATGACGGTCACGCCGTATATCAGTGTCAAAAGCGACCGTTGCCGGAGCCGCTGGGGACGGCGGATCCCCTTTATTCTGGCAACGCTGCCGTTTTTGTGTCTCAATCTGGTGCTGTTGGGCTGGGGCGTTGAGATCGCCGACTGGCTGCGCGAAGGCATCCCGTTTCTGCAGCAGTGGGCGCCGGCCACGGTGGCGATCGTGGCGATCGGTATTTTCATGATCATGTTCCAGTTCTTCAACCTCTTTGTGAATACGCTTTTCGGGTGTCTTTTCAACGACGTGGTGCCGGCGGAACATCTGGGGAAATTCGCCGGTCTTTTCCGGGTGGTCGGTACGGCCGCCGGTGCACTCTACAACTGGTTTGCCTTCAAATATGCCGCCACGCACATGCACGAGATCTTCCTGTGTGCCTCGATCCTGTATCTGGTCGGGTTCGGGGTGATGTGTTTCATGGTGCGTGAGGGCCAGTATCCGCCCGTGGAGGAATGCGGGGTCAAACGGGTCGGCGGCATTTACAATATCAAAAATTATTTCCGCGAATCGTTCAGCCATTCTTTTTACTGGTTCACCTTTATCAGTGCCGGTATGGGGGCCATGGCGTCGGCATCCTGGGGCTTTACCACATTTTTCTATATGGAAATGCAGATGACCTTTGCCCAGATCGGTCATTACAATGCCATTACCGGGGTGATTTCGGTGGGCGCGGTGCTGTTTGCCGCGTATTTCGTTGACCGCTGGCATCCCCTGCGGGTCTATGCCTACATCGGGATCTTTACGATCATCGGTACCGGTATGAACTGGATCTGGGTCTTCATTTCGCTGCCGGGGAGTTATTTCTACTGGCTGTCGCTGGCTTCGAGTCTGCTGTATGTCTTCATGAATGCGCTGGTCAGTGCCGCCGCCATGCCGATGACCATGCGGATCTATCCGCATTCCCGGTACGGTCAGTTCAATTCCGCCCGCGGTTTGATCACGGCGTTCTGCGCGATCATTTCCGGGTTGATTTTCGGGGCATACCTCGATTTCATCCGGCTTTACGCCGCCGGTAATTTCTGCTACCGGTTCAATTTCACCTGGAGTACCACCTGCTGTCTGATCAATGTGATCGTCTGCGTCTGGGGATATCGAGTCTGGAACAAAATGGGGGGCGACAAAGCCTTCAATCCGCCTGCGCCGTGGAGCGAAAAAGGTTACGAAGAGGTTCCCAAGGTGGAGAGTACCGGTCTGCATCCGTGCTATCTGAAAATGGGGCTGCACATTCTGGATGCGTTGATGGTGATGTCGCTGGTGCTGCCGATCGCGATGCTGCCGTTTTTCCGGTTCTATCAGATGATGCAGGCCGTGACCTGGTTTATGCACTGGGTCATTCCGCTTTCGGTGGGGGTGCTGGTGATCTGGTTCTGCGTGGCCGGTGCCATCCGGCGTGATATCGGCCGGGCCCGCCGCGGCGAGCCGATGCACAACGGGCTGCCGCACCACGGTTTGATGGTGGTGATCGGGATCAAATTCGGTCTGGCCCTGTTGTTGTGGGGTGGGCAGCTGCTGGTTGCCATCAGCCTGAAAAACGATTTTTATGCGTTCATTTTCGGGTTGGGCAATATCGTTACCAATATCATGATCTGCATCGGTCTGGCGGTATTGGCCCGGATCGAGCGCAATGTCACGCCGGAGATCCACGATGACTTCGATATGACCGCCGGGCAGAAATGGACGCTGGCGGGGAGTTTTGCCGGGGTGTTGATCCTGCTGGGATGTCTCGGTGTTGTCGGATGCCGTTATCTCCTGGGCGATGTGGAGACCAACCGACTCCGCAATGCGGAAAGCGAACAGGAGATCCTGGATTCGTTCCGCGATCATATCGACTGGGAAACCACGGCGGGCGCGCAGTTGCGGCTGTGCCGTATTTATCTGGCAGACGGGCGGCTGGATGCTGCCGAAGCGATGTTGGCCCGGGTGGCTGAACAGATGAAAGCCAATCCGGTGCCGCCGGTGCTGTCGGTGCGTTACGATTTGGAACAGGCTCTGCTGCTGGAACAGCGTGGCAGGCGCGAAGAGGCACGGCAGATCTGGGGCAAGGTCGCCGACATGGAAAGCGAAGACAATGCCGTCCTGCCGCTGCAGGTCGAAGCGGCGGCCCGCGCCGGTATGATGGCGGAAACGCTGAACAAGACCGAAGATGCCGTCCGTTATTGGAAGCGGGCCGTCAAATTACAGAGCGGCATGACCATTTATGACAATGAATGGACCACCACAGCCAGGGAACGGCTGAAGAAATTGCCGTCCGGCAACTGACCGTCATAAAAAACAGGACCCGGCAGATCGCAGGATCGGCCGGGTCTTTTTTTGGCTGACGGGGTCAGAAACGGTTCAATCGCTGCCCCGCCTCGACATTGCGTTCACGGATGTAGAGGTTGCGGGGATAACCGGCACTGTTGCCGACCGAAAGGAAGCGGCAGGGGTTTTCAAACGGGAACACCAGATCCGCCCAGGCAAAGCTGTGATTGGCGGTTGCCTGGGCCAGTTTCATGCCGTTGGGATCGTAGATCCGCGAGCAGGAAAGACCATCCTGCGAACCGAAAGTGGAGGAGGTGGCCAGATAAACACCGTTTTCCAACGCCCGGGCCGGCCACACATGATCGCGGTGCGGTACGATACCGTCACCGGCGATGGGAAGCAGGATCAGTTCGGCCCCATTCAGACGGAGTGCGCGGGAGGCTTCGCCGAACCAGGCGTCCCAGCAGATCTCCACCCCGACTTTGGCAAAGTCAAGTTGGAAGACCGGATAATCATGGCCCGGCAGGATGGTACGGCTTTCATTCCAGGTGAGGTTGCATTTGCGGTACCGCCCCACCAGTTCGCCCTGACGGCCGACGATGATGGCGGTGTTGTAGATCCCCTCCGGAGCCTGTTCGTAGAGGCTGGTGACAGTATAACAATGATTGGCTTTGGACCACCGGGAAAGCAGTTGGAAGGTGGGACCATCCAACGGTTCGGCGAGTTCATGTTTCGGCCGGGGATCGAAACGGGCGGAGAGGCATTCCGAAAACAGCACCAGGTCCGGTTTTTCCACCCCGGCGGCAATGCGGTCGAGCGTCTGCTGCATCAACTGCAGATTTTTCTGCATGGTCGAGGGATTTTCCGGCCGGAGCCGGGTGGTGACGATCCGGGCGGTGCGTACCGGCGGCAGCGGGACACCGGTAATGGTGACATCCCGGAACCGGACGGTCCCGGCGGCCCATTTGAAATACAAAGAAAGATGGATGGCTGCGGCATCACGGCGCGGCAGGGTGATGGCAAATGCCAGTGTGCCGTCCGGCTGGATTTCCGGCTCCAGATACCAGGTGGCAAGGTTGTAGCCGTCGCTCCGTTTCATGGTGGCGACCGCTCCGACCCGGTTGTTCAGTTCCGGCCGGGCATCGGATGTTACCCGGATGGTGACAGCATCGGCATCCGGGCAGGGGAAAATGCGTTCCCAACTGCCGAATCCATAGGTGTCGGCAAAGGAAATGGCGAGCCCCTGATCGTTCCGGGTGAAGTCCGGACGGCTGCCGGTCGGCGGGGCAAAGGTTTGCCAGTCATCCCGGGTTTGAGCCGCGCCGGTCAGCGGGAGGATGGTCAGGAGAAGCAGCGAAAGCAGAATTTTTTTGATCATCATTGTGATTCCATGTTATCGGGTCAGAAGGATTGCAGGGCCCCGGCCGCCTCGACATTGCGTTCACGGATGTAGAGGTTGCGGGGATCACCATCGCTGTCGCCGACGGAAAGGAAGCGGCAGGGTTTTTCAAAGGGGAACACCAGATCCGCCCAGGTGAATGTGTTATTGGCCGTGACCTGGGCCAGTTTCATGCCGTTGGGGTCGTAGATCCGCGAACAGCAAAGCCCGTCGTGCGAGGGATAGGTGGCGGAAGTCACCAGATAAACACCGTTTTCCAATGCGCGGGCCGGCCAGACATGATCGCGGTGCGGCACGATGCCGTCACCGGCGATGGGCAGCAGGATCAGTTCGGCCCCGTTCAGACGGAGCGCGCGGGAGGCTTCGCAGAACCAGGCATCCCAGCAGATCTCCATGCCGACTTTGGCAAAGTCAAGCTGAAACGCCGGGTAATCATGACCGGGCAGGATACCCATGTTGCGGCTTTCGCCCCAGGTGAGGTTGCATTTGCGGTACCGCCCCACCAGTTCGCCCTGACGGCCGACGATGTAGGCGGTGTTGTAGATCCCCTCCGGAGCCTGTTCATGGATCGACGTGGCGGTGTAGCAGTTGTGTTCCCGGGACCACTGGGAGAGCAGTTGGAAAGTGGGGCCATCCAGCGGTTCGGCCCGTTCTTCGACCGGTCGCGGGTCCATCCGGTCGGTCAGACATTCCGAAAACAGCACCAGATCGGGATTTTCCACACTGGCGGCGATCCGGTCGAGCATCTGCCGGATGGTTTCCAGATTCTGTTCCACGCTGGAGGGGACCGGCGGCATGATCCGGGTGGTGACGATCCGGGCCGTGCGCTGCGGCGACAGGGCGGTACCGGTAATGGTGACATCCCGGAACCGGACGGTCCCGGCGGCCCATTTGAAATACAACGAAAGATTGAGGGTGGCGGCATCACGGCGCGGCAGGGTGATGGCAAATGCCAGCGTGCCGTCCGGCTGGATCTCCGGCTCCAGATACCAGGTGGCAAGGTTGTAGCCGTCGCTCCGTTTCATGGTGACAACCGCCCCGACCCGGTTGTTCAGTTCCGGCCGGGCATCGGATGTTACCCGGATGGCGACCGCATCGGCTTCGGGACAGGCAAAATCACGTTCCCAACTGCCGAATCCACAGGTGTCGGCAAGGGTAATGGCGAGCATTTGATCGTTGCCGGTAAAGACCGGACGGGTGCCGGTGGCGGGAGCATAAGAGGTCCATTCCATATTCATTTGCTGATTCTCCTGTTTTATGGTAAAACGGTTGCTGTTGTTGTTATACAATAGGTATAGAATATAGTTGTGCCGGGGGAAAAAAGCAAGTTTGATCACCGGGCGGCGGCCGAATTCTCCGCCGGGTCGAAACAGCCGCTCCGGAATCCCTCCAGATCGAGGGTGACAAAGGCGAATCCGAGCGGTTTCAGGAGCCCGGTCAATTCATGACGGCGGTCGAACAGCAGGGGCAGGGCATCGGGCGCGACTTCGATCCGGGCCAGATCGCCATGACAGCGGAGCCGGAAATCCGGCAAATCCGGAAAATATTGCCGGATCGCATTTTCGCCCGCTTCGACCCGCCGCAGAAGTGCCGGCTCCAACCGGGTGCCGTAGGGGAAACGGGTGGCCAGACACGGCGCCGCCGGTTTCCCGGCACAGGACAGACCGAGGTCCGTTGCCAGTTGCCGGATCGCCGTTTTGCCGATCCCCAATGCCGCCAGCGGCGAGTGGACGCCCCATTCCCGGAGTGCCCGCCGTCCCGGCCGGTAGGCGGATTCATCGTCGTAATGACTGCCATCCATCAGATGGGTCAGCCCGGCTGCCTGCGAGGCTCGGTGCAGGGCAGCAAAAAGCGCGTATTTACAGTGATAACAGCGGTCCGGCGGATTGTTCTGCACCTCCGGCAGTGCCAGCGGATCAAACGGCAGAACGGTCAGGCCGACCCCCAGTTGACCGGCAAGCGCGGCGGCCTGCTGTTTTTCCGGCTCCGGTTGAAAAACGGAACAGGCATACCAGGCGTGCAGGGGAAAATCCGACTGCTGCCGCATCCGGGCCAGGACGGCCAGCAGAAGCGTGCTGTCAACGCCGCCGGAAAAAGCCACGGCGATCCCCTCCGGCGTGAACGGGCGGAGATGATGTTCCAGATCAGTCAAGAGCGGCATGGGCCATTGCCTCGGCGGTGGTATAGACGGTCCGGAAATCCCCGCCGTGTTCCACCGCGTAACGGCGGACGCTTTCGTATTCCGGATAATACCGGACTACCGAACCGTAGGAACAGCGTTTGACCAAAATTTCGCCGTGCGGCAGTTTGACCGGTACCGGCGTGCGTTCCATACAGGTCCGTTCCACCGGGTAACGGCGCAGGCCGATGGCGGAGGTGCAGCGGAAAACGGTTTCCTCCAAGGCCGGAACCGCCGTTTCGGCGGCGATCACCCGCAACAGCCAGCCGGGCCGGTTTTTCTTCATCTGGCAGGGCATATAGTGGACATCCAGTGCCCCCGCGGCAAACAGTTGTTCCATGGCATGGCCCAGCATTTCGCCGGTGGAGTCATCGAGATTGGTTTCGATGACCATGATCTGACCCGGAGACCGTTCCGGCAGCCGCAGCAGCATGGCGCGCAGCAGATTCGGGGTGTGTTCCCAGACCCGTTTGCCGATCCCGATCCCGACCCGGCTGACGACCGCTGACGGCGGCAGTTCGGTTCCGGTGCGGCAGGCCGCCGCAATGGCGATGCCGGTCGGCGTTACCATTTCCCCCTGATTGCCGGAAAAACGGAACGGAATGTTGTATTGTGAGGCGATCTTCAGCACCGCCGGAACCGGTACCGGCAATTCCCCATGCTGACAGCGGACCGTGCCGCAGCCTTCGGTCAGACCGGTGACAACACAGCGGTCGATGCCGAGATCATCGTATAAAATCGCAAAGGCGGCGATATCAATGATCGAATCCCATGCCCCGACTTCGTGAAAATGGCATTCCTCCACCGTTGTGCCATGCACCGCGGCTTCCGCTTCCGCCACGATCCGGAAGATTTTTTTGGCCAGTTCAACGGCCCCGGGCGCGAGTTCCCCCCGGTCGAGGATGGCTTCGATATCCGCCAGATTCCGGTGTTCGTGGTGGTGATGGCCGCCGTGTTCATGGTGATGGTGATGGTGGTGGTCATCATGCCCGTCCAGCAGGACCCGGAAATCGCATCCGGCTATGCCGCCGGCTTTTTTGGCGGTGATTTCCCAGGAAACGCCCGCCAGTCCGAGGGAGGTCAGGCCGCGTTCCAGTTTTTCCCGGCTGCCGCCCAGATCAAGGAGGGCCGCCACCGCCATATCACCGGCGATACCGGAACGCCCCTCCAGAAAAAGAATGTTATTGTTCATCGCTGCGGTTCTCCTTCATGCGGAGCATCCGGCAGGCCGCCGCCCCGGCCCCGAAGCCATTGTCAATGTTGACAACGGTCATCCCTTCGGCGCAGGAATTCAGCATGGCCAGCAGCGGCGCAAGTCCCTGAAAACCGGCTCCGTATCCGACCGAGGTCGGCACCGCGATCACCGGGGCGGCCACCAGTCCGGAAAGAACGCTGCCCAGCGCGCCCTCCATGCCCGCTACGGCGATCACCACATCGGCCCGCCGGATCGACTCCAGCTGCGAGAACAGCCGGTGGATGCCGGCCACGCCGACATCGTAAAAACGATCGACTGTTGCCCCGGAAAATTCCGCGGTGCGGGCCGCTTCTTCGGCTGTCGGCAGGTCGGCCGTGCCGCCGGTACAGACGGCGATCCGGCCTTTCAGCGGGGCAATGGTCCCCCATTGCGAAGTGAGGATGCGGGAGGTCGGGTCGTAATCCACCGGGAGATTCTGTGCCTGCAGAAAAGCCGCCTGTTCCGGGGTGCAGCGGGTTCCCAGGACGGCTTCGTCCGCGGCCTGGAAACGCTGCATGATCGCCAGCAGTTGCGGCAGGGTTTTGCCGGGACAGAAAACCGTTTCTCCGAATCCGGTGCGTTCCCGGCGCGACATATCCAGCCGGGCAAAATCAGAGGGACAGAGATGATTCATCAAATATTTCCTTGGTTCGTGTTTTTTCCGATGTTCACAGAATAACTATAGAGGAGGTGCGCGAAAAAGCAAGCAGAAAAGGTGACACTCAAGGGGGCGTCCGGCAAAGATTGTCGTTTTTTTTTGCCGGAAAAGGTTGCAATGTGGCCGGAGACAGTGTATTTTTCCCGAGGTGCCTGTTGGATGTGCAGGAGAGAGTCCGTAAACAGAGGAGTTGGTATGAAAGGGTTGTTGCAGGCGGGGATGTTGGCCGCCATGATGCTGATTTTGGGTGCTTCCCCGCAGAAAGTGGTGACGTATGAGGATTTCGGAGCCAAAGGTGACGGCCGGACCAACGACCACGATGCGATCCGCAAGGCGCATGAGTACGCCAATGAACGCGGTTTGCCGGTGCGGGCCAAAGACGGTGCCACCTACTACATCGGTGTTGCCGAATCTCCGGCTGTCATCAAGACCGATACCACCTGGGGGACTGCCAAATTCATCATCGACGACACGATCCCGGATCTGCCGGGCTTCAAACAGCCGATTTTCCGGATCGCAGCCTCCAAACCGGAGTACAAACTGGGGGCGATCAAACCTCTGAAAATCGGTCAGACCGAATTTCCGGAAAAACTCGATGGACCCGCGCTGGTGGTCATTTACAACGAAAATGTCCGTCAGTTTATCCGTTACGGCGGTAACGCCAACAAAGGTTCTGCCCAGCAGGACCTGGTGATCGTGGACGGCAAAGGCAAAATCGATCCGATGACCCCGGTCGTGTGGGATTTTGATGCCGTCACCAGTTGTGCCGTCTGCCCGATCGACACCAAAACACTGACGGTTTCCGGCGGGCATTTCACCACACTGGCGAACAAACGCGAGGGGCGTCATGTGTATTTCGGCCGCGGATTGGCGATCAACCGCTCCAACACCATTGTGGAAAAAGTCCGGCACGATGTGATCGAAGGCGGCGGTATCGACAGTTGGCCCTACACCGGTTTCTTTAATGTGAATAAATGCGCCTTTGTTACCATCCGCGATTGCGCCATGACCGGCCGGAAACTTTATGACTACCCGGTGCCGGGGCAGACCAAACGCAAGACCACCGGGACCTACGATATTTCCGGCGGCAGTGCGGCGCGCATCAGTTTCATCAACTGCATCCAGACCAACGATATTCTCGATGCGAAATACTGGGGTGTCATGGGGACGAATTTCTGCAAGGCCTTGCTGCTTGACGGTTGCCGGCTTTCCCGGTTCGATGCTCATCAGGGCGTGACCAATGCCGTGATCCGCAACACCACGGTCGGTTATCAGGGCGTCAATGCGATCGGCTTCGGTACGTTCCTGCTCGAAAATGTGACCAGTTATGCCAACCGGATGGTCAATTTCCGGGCCGACTACGGAGCCACCTGGCGCGGTCAGTTCATTCTGCGCAACTGCACGCTGTCTCCCCGGCAAGAGTGTGCTGATGCCAATGTGTTTATCGGCAACTGCACCCCCAATCATGATTTCGGTTATCAGTGTTTCATGCCGGAAAAGATCGTCATCGCAAACCTGAAAGTGGATCTTTCCAAAGTGAAGAACAAACAGTTTGCGATTTTTACCAATAGGGACCCGAAAAATCAGAACGCCGGGGCCCCCTATCCGTATATCGTGACCAAAGAGTTGGAAGTTTCCGGGATTTCCGGTGCCAGAGATCTGGTGCTTTCCCGCAACAACCGGCTTTTTGCCGATACCAAAGTGACCGGGCGTGATGCCAGAAAGATCAAGCGCTGAACAGAATGTATCGGTATGGCAAATTTTTCTGTCTGCGGGATCGATTGTGAAACCTGCGAGTTCGCCCGTTCGAAAGGCTGTGGCGGCTGCCGGGCGATCGGAGGCAAAGTTTTTTGGGGAGAATGTGATTTGTACAAATGCAATGCGCAAAAAAATCAGGAGCATTGCGGCAAGTGTTCACAGTTCCCCTGTGACATGCTGAAAGAATGGGCATCGTCGCAAAATCCCGAGAGGATAGACAATTTGAAAAAACTCTGAATGACCGTTCCGGTCCGCGGGCGCAACTGCGGCCGGTGGGCGGGACACAAAAAAAACTCCGGCGGGATGATCCACCGGAGTTTTTTTATCGGCAAAAGATGATTATTTGCCGAAATAGCGTTCCAGCAGACCCTGGAAAGCACGACCGTGACGGGCTTCGTCGCGGGCCATTTCATGGACGGAGTCGTGGATCGCATCGTAGCCGAGCTCTTTGGCGCGTTTGGCAATGTCGCATTTGCCGGCGCAGGCACCGTTTTCCGCTTCCGCCCGCATCTTGAGGTTGGTCTTGGTGCAGGGCATCACCACTTCGCCGAGCATTTCGCCGAATTTGGCAGCGTGTTCGGCTTCTTCAAACGCGATCCGGCGGTAGGCTTCCGCCACTTCCGGATAGCCTTCGCGATCGGCCTGACGGCTCATGGCCAGATACATGCCGACTTCGGTGCATTCGCCGATAAAGTGTGCCTGAAGACCTTCTTTGACCTGCTGATCGACATCTTTGGCAATACCGATCTGGTGTTCCGCAGCCCAACTGACATTGCCGTCAGCAACCGTGAATTTGCTGCCGGCACAACCGCACTGCGGGCATTTTTCGGGGGCCTGATCGCCTTCATGGACATAGCCGCAGATGGGACAGACAAATTTTTTCATACCGTTCTCCTTTGTTTTTGTGGACCTGTTACATATTTTCAGGTGAAAATCCGACATTTATTATAATGCTCCGGCGGTAAAATACAAGCCCGGTTCAGCGTGAAACGGCCGTCCGTCCCGGCAGACGGACCGGCTTGGCGAGTGCCGTGGCCAGGGCAGCCGCGTAAAATGCCGCCGCCAGCAGCAGCACCCCGCTGCCGTACCAGTCCGCCAGTTGCCCGATCAGCAGGAAGAGCAGCCCCGCGATCCCCCAGGTGCCGCCGACCAGCCAGGCCAGCCGGGTGCCGAGATCCGCGCCATCCGCCGGCAGGGTCCCGGTCATGGCAACGATCAGCGGGAAGCCGGAGGCCGCCGTCATCCCCGCCAGAAAGAGCAGGACCGGCAGAAAAGCCATGCC
>JAFQLP010000053.1 GCA_017414565.1 Lentisphaeria bacterium
GACACCTGCACCGGAGCCGGTCGCAGAACCCGTCGCGGAGCCGGTCGCAGAACCCGTCGCGGAGCCGGTCGCAGAACCCGTCGCGGAGCCGGTCGCAGAGCCGGAACCGGCGGAAATGCCGGAAGAAACATCGCCGGAATCGCCGGAACCGTCTGCGGATTCGATGTTTCAATCGTTGATCGCGGCCGCCGCAAAACAGCCGACGCTGGAGATTTTCCGGCGCGGCATTCCGGAATCGTTTGAGCAATCCCTGCTCGTTATCCAATACGGCAGCAACATACCGGAAAATGATTTCCGGCGGCTCCAGCAGGATCTGCTGGAATATCAGAAACTCATTCAGCAATGCACCGGCGACTGGGGTGCCGATGTGGTGTTCCGCCAATATCCGGGCATGGAACCGCCCGCCGCCCCGCTGCCGGAACCGGTTGCAGACACTGTTCCCCCGGACACGCCCCCCGCCGCTCCGGCCCCGGAAAACGATGAAGATGATGACGATGACGATCCGGCCGAGCCGCCTCCTGCCCCGGCCGATCAGCAAGCCATAGCCTCCGTTCTGGCGGATTCAGATTCCGGGGATGCCCCGCGCTCCTCCCGCCGCCGGGTCAGTGTAGCCGACCGCCATCCGGAACGCCTGGCCGAAGCGGCCCAACGACCGGTCGTAGCCCAGTTGGTGTCGCTCTTTCACGGCAAAGTCGTGGATCTGCACGAAAAAGAAGAATAACTGCCGCCCGACACAAATCCGAACATGCAAAAAGGGCTGTTGCCACCTTTTTTGAGGTTTGGCAACAGCCCCTTTTTTAATGGCAGCACGGCCATGCTTTCAACAGTCCGCGCAGCGTGAAATCATCCCCGCCGTCGATCAAATCCGGCATGGCTTTCAGGAAAAAGGCGGCATCGCCGCCAACGGCATAGACCGCCGCTTCCGGGATGGTCTCAAGCCAACTGCGGACCATCCCGATCACCCCCCGATCGATCCCGAAACCGATCGAACTGCGGGTATCCGTACCGGGGCTGCCGGGCATGGTATCCAGCAACGGCAAATCCGGCAGTTGCGCCGTACCGGCCGCCAGACTCCGCCGCATCAACCGCCGTCCCGGCGCGATCGCACCGCCCCGGAAACGCCCATCGGCATCCACATATTCAAGGGTAATGGCCGTTCCCGCATCCAATGCGGCGGCCGGGAGATGCCGGGAACGCAATTCTATGGCATTTGCCAGCCGGTCCATGCCGAGCGTGGAGGCATCGACCAACGAAAGATCCAGTCCGCAGGCGGCGGCCATTTCCCGTTTCAGAAAAAACGCCCCGCTGCCTTCAAGCCGCGCGGCCGCCTCCGGCACCACCGAAGCAACCGCGGCAGTCCTGCCGCCGATCACCGCCGCCGTCAGGGATGCTGTCGGCACGCACCGGATGACGCCGATCGTGGAACCGTCTGATTCCGCGATCTGGGTATGGGTATTGCCGATATTGAGCAACAGCATGACCATCGCCTCAAAGCAGATCCCCGGCATCCGGGAGTTCGCCGATCTCTTTCAGCAATTCCTTGATTTTCTGATTGGAACGGGCGGGCGCGATCAATGTGACATCGCCGGTCTGGACCACGATCATATCGTCCAGATCGATCCCGGCGATCAGATGCTTCCCATCGCTCCGGATGATACATTTGCGGCAATCCAGCCCCGCAAAACGCCCGGAAACGGCATTTCCATCCCGGTCCTGTTCCCAGTAGGAACGCATTGCCGTCCAGTTTCCCACATCGTCCCACTGAAAATTGCTTTCCGCCATGACAATGGGCGAAGCGTGTTCCATAATGGCATAATCAATGGAGATCTTCGGACAGGCGGCAAACCGTTCCTCCAGAATATCGTTGAGCCGCCCCTGCCGCTCGGCCTGGTAAAAATCTTCCTCCGCCTGCGCCAATTCCGGCGCATACGCGGCAAAGGCTGCCCGGATCGCCCGGACACTCCACACAAAGATCCCGCTGTTCCAACGGAATTCACCGGACTGCAAAAATTCACTGGCCAGCGATTCATTGGGTTTTTCGCGGAAATTGCGAACCGTCCGGAACCGCGTTTCCCCTTCAAACGGGATCTCGTATCCGCAGTGGATGTATCCGTAACAGGTCGCCGCCCAAGTCGGCTGCACCCCGATCGTCAGCAGGGTATCCGAATGCAGACGGGCATAACAGACCGCGTCCTGCAGCACCCGCCGGAACGCCTCTTCATTCCCGATCGCCGCATCCGAAGGCAGCAATGCCATGATCGCATCCTCGCCGCCGCGCGCCCGGATGATCCCCGCCGCCAAAGCCACACACGGGGCCGTATCGCGCCGCACCGGTTCGCAAACGATATTCTTTTGCGGCAACGCCGGCAGCAACGCCCCGATCTTTTCGCCGTAACGGCGGTTGGTCAGGATCAGCACCTTTTCTTCCGGCGTCAGCGGCAGCAGCCGCCCCACCGTTTCCTCGACCATGGTGCGGTCGCTGATCAGGGCCTGCAACTGCTTCGGGGAATCCTTACGGCTCTGCGGCCAGAAGCGTTCCCCCGAACCGCCGGCCATAATAACGGGGTAAAACATCTGTCATACCTCCGCCGGGCGGCCATTGCCGCACCGGCTTTTCCCGAACGGCTTAATCAGTTGCCCATCTTTTCGATCATGGTGACCATCGGCATAAACATAGCCACAACGATGGTACCCACGATCACGGCCAGCGTAACGATCATCAACGGCTCGATCAACGAGGTGAGCGCGCCGACGGCGTTGTCGACTTCTTCGTCATAGGTGTTGGCGATCTTGTCAAGCATTTCCGGCAGACGGCCGGTTTCTTCACCGACTTCCACCATACTGATCACCATCTGCGGGAAGATACCGGTCGCGCCCAGCGGAGCCGCCACGCCTTCACCTTCTTTCACCGCATCATGCACTTTCTGCACCGCCGAAGACACCACGTCGTTACCGGCCGTGTCGCGCACAATGATCAGCGAATTCAGCACCGGCACACCGGATGCCATCAACGTACCCAGCGTACGGGAGAAGCGGGAGATCGAAGAACGCGAAATGATCGGCCCAAATAGCGGCATATTGTACTTGACCCAGTCAATGCCGTATTTGCCGTACTTGGTGCGGTTTGCCAGTTTGTAAAGCACGATGATGACCGCAATACCGATGGCCACCAGGTGGATCTGCGATTTCAGCACCCGGCTGATACCGATGATGAACAGCGTGACCTGCGGCAGCGGTTCACCTTCGAGCATTTCCGTAAACATCTTTTCAAAGTTCGGCACGATGAAGATCATCAAACCGGCAGACACCGTCAGAGCGATCGTCAGAACCACCGCCGGGTAGATCATGGCGGACTTCACTTTGTGGGTGATCTGGGCCGCTTTTTCCATGAAACCGGCCAGACGGCTCAAAATCAATTCCATGGCACCCGACGCCTCACCGGCGCGGACCATGTTGAGATACAGTTTGTCAAAGGTGCGCGGATTGCGGGACAACGCTTCGGCAAAAGTCGAACCGCCTTCGACCGTGTCCGCCGTTTCGCCGATGATCCGCTTGATCGCCGGGTTCTTTGCCTGACGCTCCAGCGTGCGCAGCGACCGGATCAGCGGCAAACCGGCTTCCAGCAGCGTTGCCAACTGACGGGTGAAGATCGTAAGGTCCTTGCGTTTGATCACCGGCGCGCCAATGGTCACATTGCCGAGACCGCCGTTGCGTTTGGCACGCCGCCGCGCCAACCGTTTTTTGGCTTCCGGGTCGATCAGCTGGGTCGGAAACAGACCCTGCCGCTTCAGTTCCGCCGCCGCCTGTTCCTGGGTATCGGCAACCAGTTTGCCTTTGCGCTGTTTGCCGTTTACATCAAGTGCGAAATATTCAAATTGAGGCATGTTGTGATTTCTCCTCTGTTGCTGTCATATCAGGCGGAACTATTCCAGATCGCCTTCGTCTTTGAGTTTCTGGATCAGCGTATCTTCGTCCTGCGCGTTGGTGATCATGTCTTCGTGCGAGATCTTGCCGGCTCGGAAAAGTTCGATCAGGTGGTTATCGAGCGTGTTCATACCCCACTTGGCACCGGTCTGCAACTCGGAGGTGATACGGAATGTCTTGTTATCGCGGATCAGAGCCTGGATGGAAGGCGTGTTGACCATGACTTCAAACGCGGCCACACGCCCCTTGGTATCGCAACGGGGGAGCAGCAGCTGCGAGATCACCGCCACCAGCGATGCCGCCAACTGGGTCCGGATCTGGGCCTGGGCATTGGTCGGGAACGCGTCGATGATTCGGTCCACGGTACGCGCCGCACCGGTGGTGTGCAGCGTACCGAACACCAGGTGCCCGGTTTCCGCCGCCGTCACCGCGGCACTGATCGTTTCGATATCGCGCATTTCACCGACCAGGATCACGTCCGGGTCCTGACGCAACACGCGGCGCAACGCTTCGGCGAACCCGGTGGTATCCACGCCGATCTCGCGCTGCATGATGATCGACTTCTTGTGGTTGTGGTA
>JAFQLP010000054.1 GCA_017414565.1 Lentisphaeria bacterium
CGGCCGCGTTTTCTACAGCGGTCTGCGTGACGGCATCCCCATCGGGCTCGGCTACTTTGCGGTTTCGTTTGCCCTCGGCCTGGCGGCGCGGGAAGCCGGTCTGACGGCTTTTCAGGGGTTTCTTGCCAGCCTGCTCAACAACGCTTCGGCCGGTGAATATGCCGGATTCACTGCGATCAAAGGCAATCTCCCTTACTGGGAGATCGCCCTCATCACGCTGATCGCCAACGCCCGGTATCTGCTGATGAGCTGCGCGCTCAGTCAGAAATTCACCGCCCGCACCCCGTTTTTCCACCGGATCTTTATCGGCTTTGCGGTCACAGACGAACTTTTCGGCATCACCGTGGCGCGGCCGGGGGCGATCGACCCGCGTTACAACTACGGTGCCATGCTGATGGCTCTGCCCGGCTGGTCATTCGGCACCATGTTCGGTGTCATGGCGGGCAATCTGCTGCCGGCCCGGCTGGTCAGCGCACTGGGGGTGGCACTTTTCGGCATGTTTCTGGCGATCATCATCCCCCCGGCCCGGCAGAACCGGATCATTGCCGGCCTGGTCAGTACCGGATTCGGCTTGAGTTTTGCGTTTTCGCGCCTGCCGTTCACCCGGTCGCTGTCGGCCGGGACCCGCACAATCATCCTGACATTGCTGCTGGCCGGAGCTGCCGCCTGCTTTTTCCCGGTTGAAGAAAAGGAGGATGCCTGATGGCCGATCATCCGTATCTCTGCATTGCCGTTATGAGCATCGTGACATTTCTGATCCGGGTCCTGCCGCTGACCCTGCTCCGGCAGCCGATCACCAACCGGTTCATCCGTTCCTTTCTGTACTATGTGCCCTACGCGACTCTCGCGGTGATGACATTTCCGGCAATCCTCGAAGTCACGCAATCGCCGCTGGCGGGGCTGGCTGCCCTGCTGATCGGCACGATCGCCGCGTGGTTGCGGGCGGGCTTGTTTCCGGTTGCCATCATCTGTACGCTTTGCGTGTTCATTCTGGAATTCTGGGTCTGACCGCCACAGCCGGTTTGACAAAAAAATCACTCTGCACTATATTATCGCCACAAATGGAGTTGATTTGAAATCCGGGAGCAAAGTATGAAAAAATTGATCGTCATCCTTGTTGTGCTGGCCGCTCTGATCGGTCTGGGAATCTTCTTCTATGTTGACTACCGGAAAGAACAGGCCCTCCTCCACCCGAAATTCTACAGCGGCAACGGACGGCTGGAAGCGACCGAAGTCTATATTTCCGCCAAACTTGCCGGACGGCTCGATAAACTTTTTGTCAAAGAGGGTGATCTCGTCCGCAAAGGCGATAAACTCGTTCAGATGCAGACCAATACGCTGGAAGCCGAAAAAGCCGCCGCCCTCGCCGATATCAAAGTCAGCGAAGGCGAACTGGCCATGGCCAAAGCCACTTTGAACCAGAAACAGAGTGCTTTTGACGGGGCCGAAAAAGAATACAACCGTCAGCGCACACTGGTCACCTCGAAAGCCGTCAGCGAACGGGTGTTCGATGAAGTCGATACCCGTTACAAATCGGCCGCGGCGGAACTCGAATACGCCAAAGCCAGCGTTCTCTCTGCCGAAGGACGGCTCGCCGCCGCCAAAGCCCAACTTCAGTACATCGAAGCCAATCTGGCCGATTCGCTGCTGCTTGCCACTTACGATGGCCGCATCCAGTATGTGCTTGCCCATGAAGGCGAAGTGCTTTCCGCCGGCGGCCGCGCGCTGAATCTGGTCGATCTGACCGATGCTTACATGACCTTCTTCCTGCCGACCAACATCGCCGGTAAAATCAAGATCGGCACCCCGGTCAAACTGGTTTTTGATGCCGCCCCCGATCACCCGATCGATGCCAAAGTGTCTTTCATCGACCCGGTGGCGCAGTTCACCCCGAAAAGCGTGGAAACCAAACTTGAACGGGAAAAATTGATGTTCCGGGTCAAAGCCCATATCGATCCCGAGCGTCTGCGCCAGCATCTGGATATCGTGAAAACCGGTGTCCCCGGTGTGGCCTGGGTCAAAGTGGACCCGGATGCCGATTGGAAAGACGCCCCCATCAAATTCCCCGCCGCCGACAAATAATCCGGCCCGTTTCCGCTGTATCTGCAGGAACCCATCCAAGGGGACAACATGTCATCGATTGTTACAGAAAATCAGAATACCGCCCCGGTCGTTGCATTCAGCGACCTTTTTCTGCATTATGGTAAAACCGAGGCTCTGAAAGGCGTATCACTGGCACTGCCGGCCCGGAAACTGATCGGGCTGATCGGGCCGGACGGGGTCGGCAAATCCACGTTGCTGTCCTTGATCACCGGCTGCCATGTCATGCAGCAGGGGGAACTTTCCGTACTGGGTGGCAGTATGCGCGACCCGGCCCATCGGGAACGGATCTGCCCCCGGATCGCCTACATGCCGCAGGGATTGGGAAAAAATCTTTACTTCACGCTGACCGTGGAGGAAAATCTGCAGTTTTTCGCCCGTCTTTTCGGTCAGAATGCCGCGGAACGGCGGCAGCGGATCGACCGTCTGACCCGCAGTACCGGGCTGTATCAATTTCTCAACCGTCCGGCGGGGAAACTTTCCGGCGGCATGAAACAGAAATTGGGCCTCTGCTGTTCGCTGATCCACGATCCGGACCTGCTGGTGCTGGATGAACCCACTACCGGCGTTGACCCGCTGGCCCGTCGGCAATTCTGGGATCTGATCGACAACATCAAGCAGGAACAGCCCAATTTGAGCGTGATCGTGGCCACCGCATACATGGACGAAGCCCAGCGTTTCGATTGGCTGATCGCCATGGACGACGGCCGGATACTGGACACCGGCACCCCCCGGGAACTGCTCGAAAAAACCAACAGCAAAGACCTGGATGCTGCGTTTATCCAACTGCTGCCGGAGGCCAAACGCGCCGGTCATCACGAACTGGTGGTGCCGCCGCTGGATACCCAGAAGGAAATCTCCATCGAAGCCGAAGGCCTGACCAAACGGTTCGGCGACTTCACCGCTGTGGATCATGTCAGTTTTTCCATCCGGCGGGGTGAAATATTCGGGTTCCTCGGCTCCAACGGTTGCGGCAAAACCACCACCATGCGGATGTTGACCGGGCTCCAACCGGCTACCGAAGGGACCGCCAAACTTTTCGGCACCCCTATCGACGGCCAAAGTCTGGAAACCCGCAAAAACCTGGGTTACATGACCCAGTTGTTCTCGCTTTACAACGAACTCACGGTGCGGCAGAATCTGGAATTGTACGCCAAATTGTACGATATCCCCGCCGCCGATATCCCCGCCAGCGTTGATAACATGCTGACCCGGTTCGATCTGACCGGCGTGGCAGACCGGCTGCCGACCCAACTGCCGCTGGGCATCAAACAGCGGATGTCGCTGGCCGCCGCCGTGATCCATCATCCCCAGATCCTGATCCTCGACGAACCGACCAGCGGGGTCGATCCCGTGGCCCGTGACGGATTCTGGGAATTGATCATCGAACTTTCCCGCCGCGACAAAGTCACGGTCTTCATCACCACCCATTTTATGAACGAAGCCGCCCGCTGTGACCGGATCTCCCTGATGCACGCCGGCCGCTCGCTCGCCTGCGATACCCCGGAGGCACTGATGGCGGCACGCGGGGCCGCCACTTTGGAAGATGCCTTTATCGGCTATCTGGAGGATGCCGACAGCGGAGCGGCGGAGGCCGCCGAAGCCGCGGCCACCGGTCCGGCCGAAACCGCCCCGACCGCATCCGGTCCCGGATGGTTTGCCGAACACATCTTTGATTTCCGGCGGTTCTACACCTGCTGCTGGCGGGAAATGCTGGAATTGCGGCGCGACCGCATCCGGACCACGCTGGCCCTGTTCGGAGCCATGATCCTGATGGTGGTGATCGGTTACGGGATCAATATGGATGTGGAAAACATCGAATTTGCCGTGCTGGACAACGATCAGAGTCTGGCCAGTCAGGATTACACGCTCGGACTTTACCATTCCCGCTATTTCCGGGCGCACCCGCCGGTGAAGGGCCATCAGGATCTGGATGCCCGGATGAAAAGCGGCGAACTGCAGCTGGTCGTTGAAATCCCGCCATCATTCGGGCGCGATGTCCAGCGGGGGGCCAATCCCGATGTGGCATTCTGGGTCGATGGGGCGGAACCCTCCACCGCGGACACGATCACCGGTTACATCAACGGCTACCACCGGTTGTGGCAGCAGAATTACGACAAATCCCAGCAGAATCCTGCGGGCAAAGTCAGTGTTTCCGTTGAAAACCGCTACAGTTACAACCCGGATATCGCCAGTCTGCCGGCCATGGTCCCCGCCGTGATCCCGCTTTTGCTGATGATGATCCCGGCGGTCCTGGCGGCGTTGTCGGTGGTACGCGAAAAAGAACTCGGCTCGATCATCAACCTCTATGTTACCCCGGTCCGACGGTCGGAATTCCTGCTGGGGAAACAAATGCCGTATGTGCTGTTTTCCTTTGCCAGTTCGATCCTGCTGGTGCTGATGGCGGTATTTTTCTTTGATGTACCGCTCAAAGGCAGTCCGCTGCTGCTCTTTTTCGCGCTTTTCGTGTACTGCATCCTCTCCACCGGGGTGGGGATGCTTTGCTCCTCGGTGACCAAAAGTCAGATCGCGGTGATCTTTCTGGCCATGATCGTAACACTGCTGCCGGCCTCACAGCTCTGCGGCATGACCGATCCGGTCCCCACCGACGGCAGTATGGCCAGCATCATCGGGCATATTTATCCCACGACCTACATGCTGCTGATCAGCCGCGGGGTCTTCAACAAAGGGCTTTATTTCGCGGATCTGTACGGTGATATCACGATCCTGCTGGCAGAAATCGTTGTCATCTGCGGACTCGGTATTCTGCTGCAGCGGAAACAGGAACGGTGAAAAACATGAAAGAAGCACTGCATCATATCATCTGTTTGGGGGTCAAAGAAATCATCGGCCTCGGGCGCGACCCGCTGTTGCTGTTTCTGCTCATCTATTCGTTCACATTCAGTGTCTATATCGGAGCGGCATCGCATCCGGATGCCATCGACCACGCGGCGATCGCCATTGTGGATGAAGACGATTCGGTGCTGTCCAAACGCATTGCCGATGCATTCATGCCGCCGCTCTTCCTGCCGCCGGAAAAAATCTCCCGGGCGGATCTCGAACCGGTGCTGGATGCCGGGAAGTACACCTTTGTCGTGGTCTTTCCGCCCAATTTTCAGGAAAAAGTGCTGGCCGACAACGATCCGGAAATACAGGTGGATGTCGATGCCACCCGGATGTCGCAGGCCTTCACCGGGACCGGCTATATCCAGCAGATCATCCAGAAAGAGGTCGATTCTTTTCTGACCGAAACCCGGCCATCCTCCCGGTCTTACACCGCAGGATGCATCATCCGGAACCGGTTCAACGAAAACCTGACCAAATCCTGGGACGGGGCCGTGAACAATCTGGTCAACAACATTGCCATGATCGCCCTGATTCTGACCG
>JAFQLP010000055.1 GCA_017414565.1 Lentisphaeria bacterium
ATGCTGGCGGAAACTGGCCGCGGCGCATCCGGAACTCAAATTGGTGATCGTGCCCCGTCATGCGGAACGGGGCGATGAGATCGCCGCGCTGTTGACGGCGGCCGGGGTCCGTTTCAACCGCCGCAGCCGCAGCCGGGTGCCGGAAGATGGTGCGCCGGTGGATGTGGTGCTGGCTGATACCACCGGCGAGATGCTGGCGTTGATGAAAGGGGCCGATATCGTCATTATGGGCAAGAGTCTGGCCGGACAGGACGAAGGCCACAATCTCATCGAACCGGCGTTGCTGGACAAACCCATTGTGACCGGTGCGGTTTTGCGGAATTTCCGGTTTGTGCTGGATGTGTTGAAATCGGCCGATGCTCTGGTGACGGTGCCGGACGATGATGCGCTGTTGCCGGCTCTGGAACCGCTGGTGACGGATGCTGACCGGCGGCGCGAACTCGGTGAACGGGCCGGGGCGGCGATCCGCCGTCACGCCGGGGCGGTTGACCGGACCATCGACCGGTTGACCGGATTGCTGCCGCGATGATGGGGGACCGAATGTTCCGGGTGCGGCTGATCGCGGCGGTCGCCGTGCTGCTGTGGTGGATCGTGCCGGATGTGCCGGGCTGGCATCTGCTGGGCTGGTCGGGCGGCGGTGCGGCCGTCTGGCTGTTGCCCCGACTGTGGCGGGATCGCGGGAATTGGTGTGCCCGGCTCCTGTTGGCGGCGATCGTGCCGGTGATGATCTGGGATGTGTGGCCGTGGCTCATATTGGGCATGTCATGGGGATCGCTCCGCTGGTCGGAGGGCGTGCCGGTGATCCGCCGCCGGTGTGTCGGGATGATGGTGCTGGGGGTGGTTTTCGGGCTGTCATGCCGTCCTGCTCTGGCGTTCTGTTTGAAGATTTCTCCGCCGTATCTGATATGGAGTCTGCTGCCGGTGGCGGTGCTGGCGGCGGCGGCCGGTTATTTTGTACTCCGCGAGCATATCGGTTTCTGGGTCCTGTCGCCGGTTGGGCGGCTGGGGGCCATGGGCGGACTTTATTTTGCCGGGGTGGCGATGTGCCGGAGTTATGCCTGCGGGGACCCCGCGGCTCCGTGGATGATCGCCCTGCCGGTGGCGGCCGGACTGCTGGTGATGGCGCAACTGGTGCATGGCGTGGTTTACATCCATCCGGCGATCCGGCGCGGTGCGGCGGTCGGGGAGGGGATCGCGGCGGCGGTGCTGATTTTTTCACTGTTGACGGCGGGGTGGTTTCTGCCCTATAAACGGGGTTTTGTGGCGGACAACGAAGCGGTCGCACGGGACCGGATGGATATGCTGGAACCGTTGATCGACGGCATGGTGAGCCGGTACCGGGCGGAACACGGGCGGTGGCCGGAGGCGCGTTCCTGGCGGGCGGAAGAACGGGCGTTGCCGCAAAAATGTTTCATTGACGGTTCGCGGCTGCACGGCGACCGGTTGATGTTGTACTGCCGGATCCCGCTGCGGCGGCTGTCGGCGGTGGTGATCCGCTGTTACGACCCGGATGGAACAGCCTGTTGGTATGCGGTCGGGCGGAGCAATCCGCTGCTCCGGCTCCTGCCTCCGGCACCGTTACCGGCGGCTGTCGGCAGGGAAAAGCAGGAAAAGTAAAAAAAGTCACCGGTTTTGATTTGCAAAAAAAAGGTTGCATAGTATATTGCAGCGTGGCAGTGTATTTTGCTGTTATGTATCATTAACAGGTCATTACTTTAAAAGGAGAGGCATGATGAAGATCATCGTTACGGGTATTGCCGGGATGACCGGCGTATTGCTGTTGGCCGGCTGCGGTGTGCAATTGGACCAGATGCAGGAGGGCGAACGCGAACAGGAATGGCGGCAGGTGATTTCGGAAAGTTATCCCGGCTGGCGTCCCCCGCGGAAAGCCGCCTCGGCCCAGTATGACAATCTGTCTCCCGAACTGATGAACGCGAATTCCGGTGCCGGTGTGCAGGTCCCGGATGCCGTTGCGGCTGAACCGGTGACGGATGCCGATACGGTTGCCCAGCCGGTCGCCGATCCGGTTGCCGATCCGGCTCCTGCCGAAGTGGCGGCTCCGGCTGAAGCGGCGGCTCCTGCCGAAGCCCCGGCGGTCGAAGCTCCGGAAAAAGCGGCTGAAGCGGCGGCTCCTGCCGAAGCGGCGGCCCCGGCTCCCGAAGTCAAATACGAAGAATATACGGTCGTCGCCGGTGACAGCCTGTCCAAGATTGCCAGGAAGGTCTATCACGACGGGCGTCTTTACTACCGGATTTTCAAGGCTAACGAAGAGCTGCTCAAGGGCGATCAGAATAAACTCCGGGTCGGCATGAAACTTCGGATCCCCGCTCTCTGACGACGGGTGTCATGGACGACTCTTTTTTCTTTGACAGCGGCCTCTCCCTCCACGGTGCCTGTGCAGGGAACGAGGTCGCTAATTTGCGGTTGCTGTCGGAGACCTTTCAGATCGCCATCAGTGCCCGCGACGGCGGGGTGTCGCTTTCCGGCGATCCGGAAAAGGTCGTGGAGGCCAAACGGTTTCTGGAGGAACTCGCGTATTTTTACCAGATCCACGGCCGGGCGATCGAACAGCGCGATTTTGAGTTGACCCTGCGTTCCTTTACGGAGGAGACCGGCGGTACGCTCCGGCAGTTGTGGCAGGAGAAGATCCAGGTCAGCCCCCGTAAACGCGATGTTTACCCCCGTTCCCGGCGGCAGATGGAATATGTGCAGGCCATGCGCCGCAACGAGATCGTATTCGGTCTGGGCCCCGCCGGTACCGGCAAGACATATCTGGCCATGGCCATGGCGGTGAATGCTTTTCTGGCCGGTGAATGCAGCCGGATCGTACTGACCCGGCCGGCCCGGGAAGCCGGTGAAAATCTCGGTTTTCTGCCGGGCAATCTGGAGGAAAAGATCCTGCCTTATCTCCGGCCGCTTTACGATGCTTTGTACGATATGCTGCCGTCGGAGGAGGTTTCGGCATTGATCGCGCGCGGTGCCATCGAAGTCGCGCCGCTGGCTTTCATGCGGGGGCGGACACTGGGCGGATCGTTCATCATTCTCGATGAAGCCCAGAACACCACCCCGGATCAGATGTTGATGTTTTTGACCCGTATGGGATTCCGTTCCCGGTGCGTGATCACCGGCGACCCGATGCAGAGCGACCTGGGGCCGGGCGAAAAATCCGGACTGTTGCGGGCCGAGCGGACACTCGGCGATATTCCCGGGATCGCATTCTGCCGGTTCGGGTCGGGTGATGTGGTGCGCCACCGGCTGGTGGAGCGGATCATCCGGGCTTTTGCGGCGGAGGAATGACCGATGCTGGAATCCGGGGTCCGTTTGGTACAACGCTGGCTGGCGCGCCGCCGTCTGGAATACGATGGTCTGGTCGGTGTCCGGGGGTGGTACAGCAAACCGCAGGAGCGGGGCGTCCGGTTTGACAATTCTCTGGTCCTGCGCTGTCTGATCCTGACATTTGTGTGGAGCCTGTGTGCGGTCCTGCTGACCATTTCGCAGGGTTCGCCGGTGGTGGGGCAGCCGATGCCCTACCGGATCGTGGCAACGGCTCCGTTCTGGTACGAAAACGAGGCCGGTACCGCCGCCAAAAAACAGTTGGCCGAGGAAAATGTGCCGGAAAGTTTCCGCCTTGACCCGGTGGCTTCCCGACGGATCGAGAATTCGTTCCGGCGTTTTTTTACATTGCCGGAAGATCCTGCCGCCGCTGCGACGGATACCGCGGCCGCGGAGGCATTCGGGATGTTGTCCGACCGTGAACGGGGCGTGGTGGCGGATATCGCCAAGTTCCTTTATAAATATGAAATCGTCGAAGATACGCTTTCCACGCTGTTGAACAACGGGGTGGTGCTGGATGAAATCAAGTCGGGTCCGGCGGCTGCCCGGAGCGGCCAGATCACCGATGCCAGAAACCGGCTCCGGCGGCCGCGCACCATGGCGGAGATCGATTCGGTCGCCGAGGCCGCCGGGCAGATGAGCGAGGCCATTCTGAAGACCGTGCCGGTTGGAACGGAACGGGACGCGATGCGGACGGTGTTTGCCGCTGCTGCCGCCCGGATGCTGCGGGGCGGCAACCTGATCCACGATCAGGAGCGTACCGGCGAAATGCGCCGGGAGGCCCGGGAGGCGGCGGAACCGGTGAAAGAACGGATCCTGGCCGGCAAATTGCTGATCGACCACGGCGAAAAAGTGACCCCGGAAAAAATGGATTTGCTCCGGCAATATTTCCAGCATACCGCCCAGGCAGGGTTCCGGTCTTTCAAAATGCACCGGTTCGTCAACAGTGCCTTCTGGAGCATGGTGTTGATCCTGCTGGCGGGTTTTTATCTCTATCATGTGCATCCGGAGGTGTCGCGGGACAACCGGCGGAGCGGGGTCATTGGCATGGCAGTCAGTTTGTCGCTGGTGGCGAACTGTGGGTGCTTTATCGGTTATCAATGGCTGATCCGGTACGGGAATATGGATTTGCCGCCGGAACTGGTGGTGAGCGTGCTGCCGTTGGGGCTGGTGAGTGCCCTGCTGGCACCGATCATGGGGTACCGGGTGGCGACATTCGCCGGGTTTTTCATTGCCTCCATTGCTGGATTGATGCTGGATGAATTTTCGTTTGAATATGCCTTGAGCGGTATGGTGATCTGTTCGTTGAGTGCGTTGGCGGTGCGCGGTTCGACCAACTACCGGTCGTTCTTTTTGCGGACCATGATCGCGGTCGCGCCGCTGATATGGGTGCTGAATCTGGGGATCAGTTACAGCGATGGCGATGGGCGGACCGTGTTGATCGCCGGGCTGCTGTCGCTGGGCAACGGGGTGTTGACGGCGGTGCTGGCACTGCTTGGTATTTTCGTGTTTGAATTGCTGTTCAATATTCCCACCAACATGTCGCTGATGGTGTTGTGCGACTACAACCACCCCCTGCTGGAACGGATGAAGCGCGAGGCCCCGGGGTCCTTTTTCCACAGCATGATGGTGGCGACGCTGGCGGAGGACGCGGCGCGCCGCATTGGGGCCAATGCCCTGCGGGCCAAAGCCGAGGGGTTGTTCCACGATATCGGTAAACTGTCGAATCCGCAGTATTTTACGGAAAACAATCAGGATGGCGTGAATCTGCATGAAGGGTTGACCCCGCAGATGAGCAGTATCATCATCCGCGACCATGTGAAAGAAGGGGTCATCCTGGCCCGGCAGTACAAGTTGGGCAGTACGGTCCTGCGGGCGATCGAGCAGCATCACGGCAACGATCTGGTGCATTTTTTCTACCGGCAGGCGTTGGAACAGAGCAAGCGGTCCGGCGATCCGGTGGCGATCGAGCAGTTCCGTTACGATGGGGTGCCGCCGCGGGAAAAAGAGATCGTGATCGTCAGTCTGGCCGATGCCTGCGAAGCGGTGAGCCGGTCGTTGACGGACAGTTCCGTGGACCGCATCGAGGGTTTGGTGGGAGATGTCTTTGCCATGCGTTTCCGTGACCGGCAGTTGATCCATTCGGAGTTGTCGCTGGCGGAATTGGAAAAGGTCCGGCAGAGTTTTATCAATACTCTGATGAGTATGAAGCATGGCCGTATAGCCTATCAGAAGGATGAAGACGATGAAGATGACCTCCTCGTGGCGACCGCCGATCCGGCCGGTATTGCCGCCGCCGCCCCGCCGCGAACTCCGTAGATTGGTGTGCCGTGCCGCCGAACTGGCCGGTCTGCCGGTGCAGGATGACTGGGTGGCATCGATCCGGTTCGTCGGGGACCGCACCATGGCCCGGTGCAATGCGGATTATGTCGGGCATCAGGGGACGACCGATGTGATCACATTCAGTTATTTTGACGCGCCGGAAAGTTTTTTTCCGGGAGATATCGGGGTGGAACTGCTGATCTGTCTGGAAGTGGCCCTGCGGGAGGGGGAAAGACGCGCCGACTCGGATTATGCCCGGGAAGTGACCCTTTATATCGTACACGGATTTCTCCATGCCGCCGGGGAGGATGATCTGACCGTGCCGGCACGGCGACGGATGCGTCGCCGGGAGCGTGAAGTGATGGCTGTTTTGACGGAAGAATTCGATTTGTCAAAGATTTTTCTGTTGCCGGATGTTTGAGCATTTGCTTTTTTCCAAGAATCTGCTACAATAACGAAGTATGTGGGTAGTGCTTTGCAACATTGTCGTGATGACATAACAAAGAAAGAAAGGAAGATCTTTCATGAAAGCTGCTGACTGTAGGAATTTTACGATCGCTGGCCACTCTGGTTGCGGGAAAACCACGCTGACGGAAATGATGCTCTTCAAAGCGAAGGCAATCGACCGGCGCGGTTCCGTGGAACAGAAAAACAGCACATCCGATTACACGCCGGAAGAGCAGGAAAAGCAGTGCAGTCTTACGGCTGCCGCGCTGCACATGGACTGGAAGGGCAAAAATCTTTTCTTCACCGATACGCCCGGATACGCCGAATTCGTCGGCGAAGTGATGAGTTGTATGCGTGCCGCTGATGCCGCCATGGTGGTGGTCGATTCGGTTGACGGTCCGCAGATCGGTACCGCCCGCAGCTGGAAGATGGCCCGCGACCGCCAGATCCCCGGTATCGGGGTGATCAGCCGCCTCGACCGTGAACGCGCCGATTATGCCGGAACGCTGGAAAAAATGCGGAACAATCACGGCCGCAACAAAGTTCTGCCGGTTACCTGGCCGATCGGAGCGGAATCCGAACTGAAAAAAGTTGTCAATGTTCTGTTTGACAAAGACATTCCGGCGGATATCGCCGCCGAGGTCGAAGAAGTTCGCGGGTTGTGGATGGATGCCATTGCCGAAACCGACGAAGAACTGATGATGCGTTATCTCGATGGCGAAACATTGAGCGATGAAGAAATCGCCCAGGGGATGAAAGCCGCCATTGCCAACCGCAGCGTGATCCCGGTGCTGGCGATCAGTACCGCCAAAGATATCGGTGTGGATGAACTGATGGACTTTATCGCGGAATATTTCCCGTCGCCGCTGAACCGCACCGTGGCGTATGCTGACGGCAGCGAAGACAAAGTCGCCGATGACGGCCCGGCCGTCGGTCTGGTGTTCAAGAGCATCAACGATCCTTTCACCGGTCAGTTGAGCCTGGTGCGGGTCCGCTCCGGTGTTTTCCGGGCCGACAGCGAAGTGCAGAACCTGACCCGCGGCGGCAAGGAGCGTTTCGGTCAGTTGTTGCTGCTCAACGGCAAACAGCAGAGCAGTGCGGCGGAAGTCGGGCCCGGCGGGATCTTCGCCATTGCCAAGCTCAAGGATACCCATTTCGGCGATACGCTGACTGTGGGCGGCAACCGTGAATTGCCGCCGATCGCGTATCCGGACCCGGTCATGTCTTACGCGCTGGCTGCGGCCAAGACTGGCGAAGATGACAAGATGATGACGGCTTTGAACAAGTTGGTCGAATGCGATCCCACGATCCGCGTCTCGCGTCATCCGGAAACCCACGAAATGCTGCTTTCCGGTATGGGCGATCAGCATCTGGCCCTGGTCCTCAAGCGGTTGCGCGAACTTTACAAGGTCGAAGCCCTGCTTTCGACGCCGAAAGTTCCGTATCGTGAAACCATTGCGGCGGTCGGTGAACACGCCTACCGGCACAAGAAACAGTCCGGCGGTGCCGGTCAGTTTGCCGAAGTCCATCTGCGGATCGAGCCGAAAGAAGGCGAATATGAATTTGTCAACGCCATTGTCGGCGGCGCGATCCCGAAGAACTTTATCCCGGCGGTGGAAAAAGGCGTGCAGGAAATGCTCGAAGAAGGACCGCTGGTCGGATGCCCGGTGGAACGCGTGCGCGTGACGGTCTTTGACGGTAAATATCACCCGGTCGACTCCAACGAAATGGCGTTCAAGATCGCGTCCCGTCAGGCCTTCAAAGAAGCTATGAACAAGGCCCGGCCGGTGCTGTTGGAACCGATCATGACACTGCATGTGCATGTGCCGGACAGCGACATGGGCAACATTACCGGCGACCTCAACCACAAACGCGGCCGGATCATCGGTATGGAAGTCGAAGAAGGCCTGAATGTGGTCAACGCCGAAGTGCCGATGGCGGAACTGCCGAAGTATGCGACCGAATTGCGGAGCATGACCCAGGGCCGCGGGTTCTTTGAAATGGAATTCGCGCGTTACGAAGAAGTGCCGTCGCATATCGCCGGCGAGATCATTGCCAAACATCAGGCGGAAGTGAGTGAGGAATAAGTTCCGGCTCATGCCTGAATTGACAGAACGCCGGTATCCGGATGCGGGTGCCGGTGTTTTTTTACCATGAAAAAAAGCATTGTTTTTCTTCTGCTGTTGACAATGGCTCTGGCGGCCGCGGCACGGGAATTGCCGCTGCGGGCCGGAACGCCGGTTTTTGACCGCCCGGAGGGCGGCGCGGTGCCGGTGATGGTGCTGGCGCAGGATGTGGTGGCGGAGGCCGCTGACGATTCCCGGCAGGATGTTTTCTGGAGCCGTCATCCGCTGGCGCGCCGCTGTGAAACATGGCGCGTGACATTGCCCGGCGGTGCGACCGGATTTGTGTCGCCGTCGCTGACCGTGCAGGATGGCGCGGTGGTCTTTGCCGGTCAGCCGCCGCCGGTCGCGGTGCGGATCGCCGGATGGCTGGCGGCCGCCGGACTGGCCGTGCTGGCGGGATCGTTTCTGTCCCGGCGGGAATGGAGCGCGTTGGCGGCCGACTGGCGGCTGGCCGGGTGTGCGGTGCTGGTCCGGGTACTGCTGCTGGCATGGGTCGTGGCGGGGGCGCAGAATCTGCTCTGTTCAGCGGCGGACGAACCGGGATATTTTCAGGTGGGATACGATCTGCTGCATGGGGATTTTTCGCATCAGTGGACCTATCCG
>JAFQLP010000056.1 GCA_017414565.1 Lentisphaeria bacterium
GCCGGAAAGCAGCACCACGCTGGCCGCAGTCAGCACCCCTTTGTCGGTGCAGAAAACCGCCAGCACCGGCAGCAGCAGCGGCAGCAGTCCCCGCAACGAATAACAGACCGCCGTGACCTGCACATCTCTGTCCAGCCGGTGCAGCAGCGGCGAAAATACCTGATACAACACCGCCGGCAGCAGAAACATGATGCTTTTCATGGTGCCGAAGATCCCCAGATCGATGTTCAGCCGCAGCAGCAGCCGGTCGATAAAGGTGAAATTGGCGGCTATCGTCAGCGTGAAACTGATCAGCAGATTGTACCAGTAAAGACGGCGGACCGCCGCCGGAGATGCTTGAAAGAATGCCATTTCCGTCAATCCCGTCCGGTACTGCCGAAGCCGCCGGCACCGCGCGCTGTTTCATCCAGTTCATCGGCGGCGATCAATTCCACCGGTGCCAATTCCGCGATCACCATCTGGGCCATCCGGTCCCCGCGCCGGACATAAAAAGAGCGTCCACCGCCATTGTAGACAATGATCCCGACTTCGCCGCGATAACCGGCATCGACTGTGCCGGGCGAATTGGTCAGCATGATATCGTGTTTGAGTGCCAGCCCGCTGCGGGGCCGGATCTGCGCTTCGTAACCCGGAGGCAACTCCAGGAACAACCCGGTCGGAACCAGCGTACTGCGCCGCGGCGGGATCGTGATGAAACAGCGGGAACGGAGATCCCAGGCAGCATCATCTTCGTGGGCTTTGCGGGGGGCGAGATCGTCACACCCCGGAGCCATGCGGAATCGGATCATTTTTTTTGACATGAACAGAATCTCCCGGTTTGTTTTCATCAGAAACGGAATTACAGTATCATGTATTGACCATTTTGCAAGGAGAAGATGACAAATGTTCCGTATTGGCGAAGGCTATGATGTCCACCGGCTGACCGAAGGACGCGATCTGATACTCTGCGGTGTCAAAATCCCCCATTCCCGCGGCCTGCTCGGTCACAGCGATGCCGATGTGGCCGTACATGCCCTGATGGATGCCCTGCTGGGCGCATTGGCACTGGATGATATCGGCACCCTCTTTCCCGATACCGACCCGGCTTACGCCGGTGCCGACAGCATGATCCTGCTGCGCCGCGTCATGGCCCTGCCCCCGTTCCGCGAATGGAAAATCGCCAACTGCGATATCACCATCGAAGCCCAGCGGCCCAAAATCATGCCCCACCGGCCGGCCATGCGCCACAATCTGGCACAGGCCTTGGAACTGCCTGTCGATGCCGTATCGGTCAAAGCCACCACCACCGAAAAACTGGGATTCGTCGGCCGGGAGGAAGGAATTGCCGCCCGGGCCGTCGTCCTGCTGAAAAAAATTTCCCGGTAAATCCCCGCCCGGAACCGTTACCGCCCCGGAACCACCATCGTTACAGAACCGTCACCGCACCATAAAAAACGACCCCGGCCGGATCTCCGGACGGGGTCGTTCGCTTTCAAACCGCAGTCAGATCATTTCTTGCGGCAATGATAGCAGGTATGCAGCAGATGATGCGCTTTTTCGCTGCCGGGTTCACCGAGGAATTCAGCGTAAAGCTGCTTGATGTCTGCGTTTTCGTGCGACAGACGGAGCGTTTTGGCTTCGTCTTCCGCATACAGGCCCTTCATCCGGCTTTCCAGCAGATCGGCATTGCCGTGGAGATAGGGCTGACCGCCGCCGTTGATACAGCCGCCGGGACACGCCATGATTTCGATCGCCTGGAAACGGCCGGGATCTTTGCGCACGATCTCAAGCACCTTGCGGGCATTGCCGAGACCGGAAGCGACCGCCACATTGACCGTCAGACCGGGAGCCACCGTGACCGAGGCTTCCTTGACGCCTTCCAAACCGCGGACATCGCGGAAATTGACCGCGTCGCCTTCCAGATTCTTGCCGTTCACCAGATAGTAAACGGTACGGAGTGCCGCTTCCAGCACACCGCCGGTCACACCGAAGATATCGGCGGCACCGGAGGATTCGCCCAGCGGGCTGTCGTATTCGCTTTCGGCGATACCCTGCAGGTTGACACCGGCTTCCTTGAACATGCGGCAGAGTTCGCGGGTCGTGACCACATAGTCAACATCGCGGACTTCGTCGTTGGCAAATTCCGGACGGGAGGCTTCGTATTTCTTGGCCTGGCACGGCATCACCGACACCACCACCAGATCTTTCGGATCGATCCCCAGTTTGGCCGCATAGTAACTCTTGGCAATGGCACCGAACATCTGCTGCGGCGACTTGCAGGAGGACGGGATGTTGAGCAGATCCGGGAACTGATATTCCAGGAAATTGATCCAGCCCGGGCAGCAACTGGTGAGGATCGGCAGATTCTGACCGCTCTTCAAACGCTGAACGATCTCATTGGCTTCTTCCATAATGGTCAGGTCGGCAGCAAAGTTGGTATCGAAAACTTTGTCGAAACCGAGCGCACGCAGACCGCCCACCAGCCGTTTGGTCACCGGCACACCGGGTTCAAACCCGAATTCCTGGCCGACCGCCACACGCACCGCCGGAGCCGTCTGCACGATCACCGTCTTGGAGGGATCGTTCAACGCCGCCCAGACCTGCTTCACATAGCTGATGCCGGTAATGGCACCGGTCGGGCAGACATTCACGCACTGACCGCAGAACGTACAGGAAGTATCCGCCAGCGGCATCATACCGGCCGTGGCGACCTTGGCGGAGAAGCCGCGGCCGTAGCCGGTCAGCGCGCCCACCGTCTGCACCTTGCTGCACACCGTTTCGCAACGGCGGCACCTGATGCACTTGGAAAGATCGCGCATAATGGCATTGCTGGAGGCATCTTTCGGGATGCGGTTGGTCGCACCCTGATACTCGATCTCGCTGATACCGAATTCGGCCGCCAGCGTCTGCAATTCGCAGTCCTGGTTTTTTGCACAGGTCAGACAGGTCTGCGGGTGATCGCTCATGATCAGTTCCAGCACCGTGCGGCGGGCTTTCAGGGCCCGCTGGGTGTTGGTGTGGATCACCATGCCTTCGTCGAAGGCCGTGATCGGCGTGGCGCAGGCCGGCGCAAGATTGCGGCGGCGTTCCACTTCGACCACGCAGACCCGGCAGCTGGCCGGTTTGTTGCCCACGCCGCAACCGAGTTTTTCGTAATAGCAGAGCGTGGGGATGTTGATATTCAGCATCCGCGCCGCTTCCAGAATGGTGGTTCCCTCCGGCACGGTCAGCGGAACACCGTTGATGGTAATATTGACTTGCTTCATGAGTGGTCCTCTCATTCTTTGACGATCGCGTTCTTCGGGCAGTTCTCGATACAGGCACCGCACTTGATGCACTTGCTCTGATCGATGACATGCAGCTTCTTGATTTCGCCGCGAATCGCATCGACCGGACAGTGACGGGCACACTTGGTACAACCGATACAGGCATCGGTGATCGTCAGCTGATAGAGTTTCTGACAGGTCCCCGCCGGGCACTTCTTGTCGCGGACATGAGCCACATACTCGTCGCGGAAGAAGCGCAGCGTGCTGAGAATCGGGTTCGGAGCCGTCTGACCCAGACCGCAGAGCGCGGTGTCGCGGATGGTTTCCGCCAGCCGTTCCAGATCATCGAGCATTTCCATGGTACCGTTGCCGTCGCAGATCTTTTCGAGCATTTCGAGCATCCGGCGGGTACCGATCCGGCACGGTGTGCATTTGCCGCAGGATTCGTCCACCGTAAAGCCCAGATAGAATTTCGCCATGGCAACCATGCAGTCCTGATCGGAAAGCACGATCATACCGCCCGAACCCATCATGGAACCGATCTTGCCCAGATTGGCGTAGTCGATGGGCAGATCCAGATTTTCTTTGGTGATACAGCCGCCGGAGGGACCGCCGGTCTGGACCGCCTTGAATTCACGGCCGCCGGAGATGCCGCCGCCGATCTCGTAAATGATCTCACGCAGCGTGGTCCCCATCGGGACTTCCACCAGCCCCACGTTGTTGACCTGACCGGCCAGCGCGAACACTTTGGTACCCTTGGAATCGGCAGTACCGATGGAGGAATACCATTCCGCGCCCTTGAGCAGAATCTGCGGCACGTTGGCATAGGTTTCAACGTTGTTGACGTTGGTGGACATTTCCCAGTAACCGCTGACCGCCGGGAACGGCGGCTTGGTGGTCGGTTCGCCGCGCTGACCTTCCATGGAGTGGATCAGAGCGGTTTCTTCGCCGCAGACAAAGGCACCGGCACCCAGTTTGATTTCGATGTCAAAATTGAAATCAGAGCCGAAAATGTTGTTGCCCAGCAGACCGGTCGCGCGGGCATCATCGATGGCTTTCTGCAGACGGCTGACCGCCAGCGGATATTCAGCACGGATATAAACCAACCCCTGATGGGCACCGATAGCATAGGCACCGATGGTCATCGCTTCGATCACGCTGTGGGGGTCGCCTTCCATGATGGAACGGTCCATGAACGCGCCGGGGTCGCCTTCGTCCGCATTGCAGACGATGTATTTTTCGGGGGCATTGACTTTGGCGGCGATATCCCATTTGCGGCCGGTCGGGAAACCGGCACCGCCGCGGCCGCGCAGACCGGAATCAAGCACCGTTTTGACCACATCGGCCGGGGTCATTTCAAAAATGCACTTGGCAAGCGCCTGATAACCGTCGTGGGCGATGTATTCTTCGATGGATTCCGGGTCGATCAGACCGCAGTTGCGCAGCGCGATCCGCTGCTGCTTGGCATAGAACGACATCTTGGCATAATCGTGCAGCCGTTCGTTCAAAAGCGGCTCAACATAGAGCAGCCGCTCGACCAATTCCTTGCCGACGATGTGTTTTTCCACGATCTCGACCGCATCTTCGGGCATGACCTGCGTGTAAAAAACATTGTCCGGCATCACTTTGACGATCGGACCGGCGGCACAGAAACCGAAACAGCCCGTCTGGATCACCCGGACATCGTCTTCCAAACCTTTTTCGCGGATCAGGTTGCGGAGGTTGTCCATCAGTTCTTTGGAGTTGGACGCATGGCAGCCGGTACCACCGCAGCACAGGATATCTTTTTTGGCGGACTGGATGTCATGCGGCGCAGAGCAACGCAAGGCAAGCATCCCTTTGCAATGTTCATAAGCCGAGCACAACGCTTCCCGGGAAAGAATCTTTTCCATATTCTCAGCCTCTCTGCTTGTATTCGTTGATGATTTCCACCGCCATTGCCGGGGTGACTTTACCATAGACTTTTTCGTTGACCATCACCACCGGGGCCAGACCGCAGGCACCGACGCAGCGGAGCGCGGAAACCGAAAACAGGCCATCTTCCGTCGGGTTGGTATCGGCTTTGACACCCAGCACCCGCTCGATCTCCGAAAGCACCTTTTCGGCCCCCTTGACGTAGCAGGCGGTACCCAGGCAGACATTGATGCAATATTTGCCTTTCGGTTTGGTGGTAAAGTAATTGTAAAAACTTACAACCCCCGAAACATCCGCTTCCTGCAGATACATTTTTTCGGCCACAAAACACTGCACTTCCCGGGGCAGATAACCAAAGATCTGCTGGGCACGGTGCAACACCTGGATCAGACGGCCGCGGCGGCGCGCATCATCGCGGGTAATATTCAAATCCGCGATGTAGGCCTCCAATGCGGCGAACTTGTCGGCAAGAGCCGGAGACAGCGAGTTCTTACACATTTTTTTCCTTGAGCGTTATAGGGTACCGGTAAGCCGCGTGGCCTCCTGCGCCGCGCGACGATCCATCAACACCTTGACGGAATCATCATAATATAATATGACTGACATCAAAAAGCAAAATATTTTTTTCACGAAGTCGGCCAAATCTGCCATTTTTTTCGCAAAAAACCGTTTCCGTCATTCTCCGGCCGGGTCAAGAAAGGCATGGCGCGAATAAACGGTTTTGACCGAAAGCCCGTGTATCATCCCCAATTTGCCGGTCAGGGCACTGATCCGGTCGCCGGTGCCGTCGAGCACCAGACTGATAACGGCCACCTTGCGCTGCCGGTACGGTATCCCCATGCGCCCGACCACCAGATCGCGGTACTGATGCAGCAGTTCGTTGACTTCCTCCACGGCACTTTCGTCTTCAATAATGATCCCGGCCAACGCCAACCGCGTTTCCATAAAAACTCTCCTTGCTTCCCTTTTCCGGCCATTCCATCCGGCAGAGACTATAGCACAAAAAAGGCCGGCGGCAATGGCAAAATCCGTTATTTTTCTTGATTTGCAACAGAATCAGGCTATATTTTCTAAAATATGTATCAAGTCACCGCAACTGAAAACGGAGCCTTTTATGCCGATCACAGAGATACTCGCCGAAAATGCCCGCCGCTATGGCGACGATGTGGCACTGGTGGAAATCAATCCGGAAAAAATCAGCAACAGCGAAATCACCTGGCGCGAATATGCGCTGATCGAAACCAGTCCGACCGATCCCTTCCGCTCGGAAATGACCTGGTCGGAATTCGACCGCAAAGCCAACCGGCTGGCCAATTTCCTGCTGACCCGCAACATCAAAAAAGGCGATAAAGTCGCCATCCTGCTGATGAACAGCTTGGAATGGCTGCCGATCTATTTCGGAGTCCTGCGTGCCGGAGCGATGGCCGTGCCGCTCAACTACCGGTACAGCGCGGATGAAATCAGATATTGTGTAGATCTGGCCGATGTCGATGTGCTGATCTTCGGCCCCGCGTTCATCGGCCGGGTCGAAGAAATCAGCCACCGGATACCCCGTGTCAAATGCAAACTCTATGTCGGCGAAGACTGCCCCAGTTTCGCCGAATCGTACTACCGGCTCACCGCCC
>JAFQLP010000057.1 GCA_017414565.1 Lentisphaeria bacterium
CGATATTTTAAAGCCGACATGCGACACCTGCTATTGCGACAACGGAGCAATAGCCCTATTCCGAAGCGGCCGCGCCGCCTGCTAGTGCGACAACGGAGCAATAGCCCTATTCCGCAGCCCGTCGCACGGGCGGGCGGCCTCGTTGGACCACCCTATTTTGAGGGCGACATTCGCCCCGACATGCGACACCTGCTATTGCGACAACGGAGCAATAGCATTATTTTGAAGCCGCCACGCGGCCGCAGCCCGTCGCACGGCCCCGATCAAGCCCGCCCAACGAGGCGGGCGCGATATTTTGAAGGCGACACTCGCCCGCGGCCGTTAGATAATTTTGTTGTGATATTATATTTGACATTGCGGTAAATTGATTCTATAGTACGGTTGGTGTAGTTCTTTTTTACCTGGCAGAGATTTTTCCAAAGGAGGCGCAGATGTCAGAAATGCTTTGTGTGGAAAATGGCGGGGTTCAGTATGTTCCTCAAATTCTGGAAACCAAGCAGATCATATACCTGGATTTTGATGGCGCGTTGAGTCGTTATGATGGGGAATACCTGACGGTTGACCGGGTTGAAGTTACGGATTCGCAACTTTCTCCGGAGCGGGTGGCGGCGATTGTGACTGCGTTGAATGCACAATTTGCCGGAATGAACATTGAATTTGTTTCGGAACGGCCGGATTCCGCTGAATACTCCACTATTTTTGTTGGCAAAACCTCTGCTTTTGATTCGTACGGAAATTATGCCGGGCTGGCGGAAACCATCGATCACGACAACGCAAACAAATCCGACAATGCCTTTGTCATGCTGGATGCCGCGTCTTCTGATGCCGAGATCGTTTCGGTGATTTCCCACGAAGCGGCCCATCTGACCGGTTTGCTGGATCATGGCGGGAGCGGGCTTGATGCCTATGCCGTTACCAGCACCTTTTCCGGCAGCTATCAGAACTCCATGTTTATTGTTACCGGCGACGACATTACGCTGATCGGAGGTGGGACCTATGCCACGACCATTGCCTATGGCGGCCGGTTAACGCTGCGCAACGGTGCCTATGCCGATGACTTGCATATCCGGGCCGGCGGGGTCCTGGCGGTGAGTTCCGGGTGCCGAGTGACCAGTGTCACTGTTTCCTCCGGCGGCAGCATGTATGTGAACGAATACGCCGCCTATCTCAACGCGGTGAATATCCTTGACGGCGCGGTTGTCAATTTGTCCGGCAGTGTGCCGTTGTGGAAGATACATGTTTCTTCCGGCGGTGCGCTGCATTTGTCTTCCGGCATCCAGTACAGCAGCGGCTTGCAGATCTATTCAAGCGGCAAAGCAATCGTCCGCAGCGGCGCGGTTGTTTCCAATGCCGAGTTGTTGGAATCCAAAGCCCGGCTGCTTGTCAGCAGTGGCGGCTCGGCGGTTGAGGCTCGCATGAACAAAGGTACTACCATCGAGGTGTATCAGGGCGGCGAATTAAGTTCAAACCATCGCAGGGGATCGGCCACTGCTTTCGGAACCTGTCAGATCAATGTCCGGGGCGGCCGCATGGTGAATACAACGCTCTACGGAACCACGGCTGATATCTTCTCCGGCGGATTGGCATCGCAGGTCAATATCATCGACTTCGGGTTGATACAGGTCCGGAGCGGCGGTTATGTCAACAATGTTACCATTGAAAAAAACGGCAAGATGACATTTGCCGACTATGCCAGCGGCGGCAAAGTAACGGTTCAATCCGGCGGTCTGCTGGATATTTACACCACCGGCACGCTGCTGTCTTCGGTTACGATTGAAAAAAACGGGCTTTTGCAGGGATTTACATTCGCCTCCACCATAAACATGATCTCTATCGGCGGGGCCGAGATCAAACCGTAGTCCAATGTTTCCATCAAAAAATCGTTGATGACGGTTTCCAGCGGCACGGTTGCCGGTGTAGGCGCAGCCATGGGCAGTGCCATGATCCACATTTCCTCCGGGGGCAAAGTCGGTACTCTTGATATGAGCAACGGTGCCAAATGCCACATTCGATCCGGCGGGGTCGTTGCCTCCGGGCATATGCAATTCAGCAGCACCTCAGTCCATGTTTCTTCCGGCGGCCAGCTCCTGGCGGGAGCGGTAACGGATTCGGCAACGCTGCATATTTCCAGAGGCGGCTCGGCCCGCAATGTGGAAACCCTGCGCTATGGCCAAGTGATCGTTTCTGCCGGAGCATCGGCGATCAATATGAATTTTTCGGATGCCGGTCAATTGCTTGTTTCCTCCGGTGGATCGGTATTGCGGCCGCTGCTCCAGCAGAGCGATTCCTATGCGGATATCTAGGGGGGAACCTGCCTGTCGGCTACTGTCACCAACGGTGCTTCGCTGGTCGTGACAAGCCGCGGCGTTGCCAGCAAAACAACATTTCTCGCCAACGGATCGGGGGGGGTGTATGATGGCGCATTTATCGACACCGAGCTTAACGATGCCTGTTTGTATGTGAACCGTGGCGGTGTGGCATCTGCCACTACCCTGGGTGATCACGGCGTACTGGTTGTCAGCAGCAGTGCTACGGTGCAGGATACCACCATCCAATACGGCGGCGAATTGGCAATTTCCAACGGCGGCATGGCAAGCGACACCGAGGTGAATTCCAGCGGCAGTATAATCGTTTCTTCCGGAGCCACTGCGCGCCATACCACGGTGCATTCCGGCGGCTCCATGACGATTGACTATCGCGCCGAGATCGGCGGCCGGATGGTATTTGAATCGGGCGCGGTCATCAGTGCCAGCAAAGGAGCGGTCATCGACTTTACCGTGGCGGAACAGACCGCCGGCGATGCGGCTTTGCTCAACA
Organism: Lentisphaeria bacterium; assembly: GCA_017414565.1. Taxonomy (GTDB): domain Bacteria; phylum Verrucomicrobiota; class Lentisphaeria; order Victivallales; family Victivallaceae; genus RGIG1931. The sequence continues at coordinate 2,818 of JAFQLP010000057.1, forward strand.
ACTGGGAAATGATCAACGGCCGCACTATTGCCAATTACACCATCACGGTCAAGGCAGATCAGGCTTTCGGCACCTATGCTCTGGCGGGCGGCGCGGCCATCTTCAACATGACCATCACCGTCAAGACGGCCGATGCCGAACTCGGTACGATCACTGGCGGCCTCCCCCTGATTGTTGGCGATATCGCCTACACTCTGAACAGAGTGGATGATCTGCTTTCGCTCACCATTGCGAATGTTACGCCGCCCCCGGTCGTCGAAAATGCCACCCCCGCAGAAATCATCCTGACCATCAGCGATACGACCCACGCCTATTTCGGTGCCACCGGCGGCTGGAAAGTCCAGACCGACCAGACCATCGTCTGGCAGGACCTCTCCCCCCTCTCCGGCGATTATCAGGTCCTCGGCCAGGGTTACACCGTTGCCGGTAAAAAAGCAACCGATATCTACATCTACAGCCCATCCGCCAAATACATCGGCGTTTACACCACCGATGACACC